>WTJB01000164.1:0-1487 GCA_011526335.1 Candidatus Arcticimaribacter sp. | reverse complement strand
ATATAAATCCTCCCCAAGGCCTAATAAAATCACTATCGGCTACTGTGATGTCTTTTTCTTCGAGAATAGATAAATAGTCTTCAACTTTGGCTCGAAGGGATGTATCGCATTTTCTGAGTGAGGTGGACATTTGGGGGTTTATTTTTCTTTTACCTCTTTACGTAAGCCAGACGAAGAAAATCGATGATCACGGGTATTGTAATAGATTTCAATTCCCTTTTGACTACAATATTCTTTCCCCGTAAACCCTTTATCTCTATACTCTTCGCCAATAATGCGGACATCAATTTTAAAGCTTCGTAAAATATCTTCCAAATCTTGTTCGGTCACATAAGGGACAATCTCGTCTACATGCTTACATCCTTTTACTTGAATATACCGCTCTACCAAACCTTGGACAGGTTTGTTTTTTTCTGGACGGTCGATGGAAGGATCGAGCTGTAAGCCAACGATGAGAAAATCACATTGGCGTTTGGCTTCCTCCAACATTTTTACATGCCCGGCGTGGAATAAATCAAAGGTAGAAAAGGTGATGCCTACTTTCATTTTATTTGTCTAATTGCACTTCAAAGGTAGTGGCTTTTGGTAGATTTTTAAAATAATTATGCAAACCCGTCATTCTAGAGTAGGCAATCACCGCAGCAGAGAAAAACAATAACTTCAGATCTACCCCAAAAGATTGGTGCTTTACATACCATTCTTCTAACTCCCCTTTGTAAGGAAGGATTTTATTTAAATAAAAATCTTTTTGTTTGTTTTCTCCGGCTTGCTTTAACAACAGGGCTTCATTCCGAAAGACGACAGAACCCACTCCTGTAATGCCTGGCTTTACCTTAGCAATACGTTTTTGGGTAGATTTATCATAGGCATAAAAGGTTTCGGGCATAAGCGGCCGTGGCCCCACAAAAGAAAGATCGCCATTGAGGACATTAAAAAACTGGGGAAACTCATCCATCTTTGACCAACGCAAAAACAACCCTACTTTGGTAATACGATCGTCGCCATGAAAGGTAATTGGACCACTATTTTGGCTTTGGGTACGCTTCATGGTTCTCAGTTTATAAAAACGAAACAACTGCCGATCTTTGCCCACCCGCAATTGTATAAACAAGGGTTTTGTCTCTCCTGATATAAAAATTATGAATATAGAGAGTAATAAAAAAGGACCCGTAATGACTATCCCCATCAGAGCAAATACAATATCAAAAAATCGTTTAAAAAAAAGATACATGCATTTAAGAATATTTAATGATTACTTTAGGGGCTATACTGTAGATGTAAAATCGTTTATCGTTGGGGTCTTCGGTTTTATAAAAAAATCTTCGTTTAAACTTTGCTTGTAGCTTAATCTCTAGATTTTTTATCATCGTATTCTTTCGTTTAACAAAAAGATCTTGGCTTTTCCCTTCTTCGCTATAGAAGTGAACTATATCACTGTTTTTGATGTTCCCGTATTTGGCTATTTTTCGCAAAAAGAAATATTCCCC
>WTJB01000094.1 GCA_011526335.1 Candidatus Arcticimaribacter sp. | reverse complement strand
ATTCACGTTGAGATTCTGAACGTAGTTCTCCGTCAGTTGCTTGTTGGCTTCCAAAAAATCCTTGTATCGACCTACCCTTACTTTGTAGTTTGGTGTTTCAAAACTCAGCTCAATTTCGACCTGAGGAAAATCTATTTTAAAGGCTTCAAATGCTTTTTGAGCCCCCAGTGCACTGCCGTTGTAAATTTGGATGGCGAAGTATTGATTTGAAAACCTTTCTTGATTAATTTCTTTCTTTAAGGCGATCAATGTCTCAATTTTTTGAGCATTATTCATGCTGTTTTTTTCCGTTTGTGCCCAAAGTGTTGAAGAAAAAGAAATTCCAAATAAAAGACAAGAAGCGAGTTTGCTAAGGGTATATTTCATACTACAAAGTAATAAAAAAATCTTTCTGCTTTACATTTTCTCGACAAAAGGCAGACTTTATTTAGAATGGATATAAATTACCATTTTAGCCTAGTATGCTTTTCACTTCCGGGCATTGTGTCGTAAATTTGTACTGGATTTTAGCTCATCCTGACGATGATAACCAAATATATTATTTACTTATAGCATGAGGAAGAAAAGCCTTGGCGCTGTTGATACACTGAAGATCTGCCTAGTTTCTATGGCATTGATGCTATCAACAACTCTTGTAAACGCTCAAGAGGCCGACCCTGCCGCTGGAAAAAAATTATTCAATGCCAATTGTGCTGCCTGTCATAAGCTGAACAAAAAAGCTGTTGGTCCTGCCCTTAAGGGGGTTAGTGCCAAGTACGACAAAGAGTGGCTATACAGCTGGATCAAAAACAGTGCTGCCATGATCAAGTCTGGCGACGCTCAAGCTGTTGCCATTTGGGAAGAGTACAACAAAACTGCGATGACTGCTTTCCCGCAGCTTTCCAATCAAGATATCGATAACATTCTAGCCTATACAGACTATACGCCGCCCGCTGCTGAAGCCACCGCTGCAGTAGCTGTTGCAGCAGCACCTGCGCCAAACGCTATTTCCAATGAAATCATCCTTGGAGCACTAGTGCTTGTTTTTGGTATTTTGGTCGTGATGTTGATCTTGGTCAACAGAACCCTCCAAAAAATTGCAGCCGCACAAGGAGTTGAGCTTGTATCACAAGAAGAAAAGCCTGCACGCAAGCCGTTGTGGGTAGCCTTTGCACAAAACCAATTCTTGGTGCTAATGTCTGTGGTGTTTTTATTGCTTTCAAGTGCTTATTTTGTTTATGGGTACTTTATGCAGGTTGGTGTAGATCAAGGCTATATGCCCGTACAGCCTATCCATTATTCGCATAAAATTCACGCAGGGGCCAACCAGATTGAGTGTAAGTATTGTCACTCGTCTGCACGGGTGTCTAAACATTCGGGAATTCCTTCCCTTAACGTGTGTATGAACTGCCACAAGAATATTGCAGAGTACAACGGAGAAGAGGATTTAGAAAACGGATACACTAAAGATTTTTATACCAAAGAGATCAAAAAACTCTATGCCGCTGTAGGTTGGGATGAAGAGAACCAGCGTTATACAGGAGAAACCGAGCCTGTAAAATGGGTACGTATTCACAACCTTCCTGACTTTGCTTACTTCAATCACGCACAACACGTGCAGGTAGGTAAGGTGGCCTGTCAGAAATGTCATGGTCCAGTAGAAGAAATGGAAATCATGTACCAGTATTCTCCTTTGACGATGGGATGGTGTATCAACTGCCACAGAGAAACAAATGTACAAGTAGAAAGCAACGAGTATTACGCAAAAATACACGATGCTTTATCAAAGAAATATGGTGTTGAACAACTCACAGTAGCCCAGATGGGTGGCTTGGAGTGTGGTAAATGTCACTATTAAAATTTAGCAATTTAGCTTATGGCAACAAATAAGACCTATTGGAAAAATGCTGAACAACTGGACCAAAATAGTCCTTTGGTAGATCAGCTAGAGCAAAAAGAGTTTGCAGAGCATTTGCCGGTAAATGAATTTTTGGAAGATAATGCTACACTAGAAGAAAGCAATACTTCCCGTAGAGACTTTTTAAAGTATGTAGGTTTCAGCACCGCTGCTGCAACCCTAGCTGCATGTGAAGGTCCTGTGATCAAATCTGTACCCTATGTTGTACAGCCGGAACAAATTCGTCCTGGGGTAGCCAATTATTATGCTACTGCCATAGCCGACGGCTTTGATTTTGCTAGCATTCTAATCAAAACCAGAGAAGGACGTCCAATAAAAGTTGAAAGCAATACCGACGCTCCTACCCTTGGAGGAGCCAATGCACGTGTGCATGCTTCTGTATTGTCTATGTATGATACCCAACGTTTACAAGGACCTAAGGGTAACGGAAATGACATCAGTTGGGAAGATCTTCATGCACAAGTAGGGGCTAAGCTTAATGCCTTGGCTGCTACAGGCAAAGAAGTGGTATTATTGACGCAGACTTTTGCAAGTCCAACGACCACTAAAATCATTACCGATTTTACCACAAAATACGCTAACGTAAGACACGTTGCTTTTGATACCATTGCTTCATCAGAGGCATTAGACGCTTTTGAAGCGGCCTATGGCGTTCGTGCTTTAGCGGACTATGACTTTAGCAAAGCAGAAGCAATTGTTTCTGTTGGTGCAGATTTTCTTGGTGACTGGCAAGGGGGTGGTTATGACGGTGGTTACGCCAAAACGCGCGTTCCACAGAAAGACCATGGCAAGGCAAGCATGTCTAAGCATTTCCAGTTTGAAGCCAATATGACGCTAAGTGGAGCCAATGCTGACATTCGAGTACCTGCTACACCAACTGCACAGAAAAACATCTTGGCGCATATTTATGGGGCATTGACTGGAACAGCTGTTTCAGGCTCGTTAAGCTCGGCACATAAAGCTAAGGTAAACGAAGCGGTAAATGCACTAAAAGCTGCAGGAAGTAAAGCCGTAGTCGTATCAGGAATTGAAGATAAAGGGGCGCAAGCTTTAGTACTAGCCATCAACAATAGCTTACAGAGTGAGGTAATGGACGCTAGTCAACCCCGCATGATCCGTTCTGAAAATGGAGAAGAGGTTAAAGCGGTTATCGAAAGCGTTGTCGCGGGAACCTTAGGCGGGTTAATTACCGTGGGAATCAATCCCGTTAACACCTTACCTGAAGGAGAAGCGTTTGCACAAGGCATGAAAAAACTTGACTTGTCTGTAGCTTTCTCTATGAAAGAAGACGATACTGCCGCTGCAGCACAATACATTGCAACGGTTCCACACTATTTAGAAGGGTGGGGAGATTATGAATTTAAAAAGGGACACTTTGCGTTGGCACAGCCTACCATCCGTCCTTTATTTGATACACTTCAGTTCCAAGACGCTTTATTGAAATGGACAGGAAGTGATGCAACGTATTACGATGCTATCCAAGACCATTGGTCAGCAAATCTTTTAGCGGATGGTCAATGGAATACCGTATTGCACGATGGCTATGTTTCTCAAGCGAGTGAAGATGCTTTGACTTACAATGAAACTTCAGATTTAGCTAACGCAGCGAACACGCTAGCTACGGCAAAAGCCAAAGGTCTAGAACTTTCCCTTTATACAAAAACGGGAATAGGAGATGGACAACAGGCCAATAACCCTTGGCTACAAGAGTTTCCAGACCCGATCACACGCGTTACTTGGGACAACTACTTAACCATTTCTGCAACGGATGCAGCAGCACTTGGATTAAAGAATGTAAATGTAGCCAACGGTGCACTTAACGGAAGCTATGCCAACGTTACTGTAGGAAATAAAACCCTTGTACTCCCGGTTGTAATTCAGCCTGGGCAAGCGAAAGGTTCTGTAGGTTTGGCTCTTGGATACGGAAAGCGTAAAGGCTTGCAAGAAGAAATGCAAGTTGGGGTAAATGCCTACGCATTTTATAACCAAGCCAACACGGTACAAGATGTAACCGTTAGTCTAGCAGAGGGGTACCATGAATTTGCATGTACTCAGTTGCACAACACCCTTATGGGACGTGGCGACATTGTAAAAGAAACGACACTCGAAGTATTCAATACCAAAGACAAATCGTATTGGAATGCGGTTCCTGTGGTTTCTAAAAACCATATTGAAGAGCAAGTAACTTCCCCCGAAGTTGATATGTGGCAAGAATTTGATCGTTCTATAGGACATCATTTCAATCTATCTATTGACCTCAATGCCTGTACAGGATGTGGGGCTTGTGTAATTGCTTGTCATGCAGAAAACAATGTGCCTGTAGTAGGGAAAGAAGAAGTCCGTAAATCACGTGATATGCACTGGTTGCGTATTGACCGTTATTACTCTTCTGACGACACCTTTGAAGGCGATGTAGAAACCAAAGAAAACATTTCTGGAATTGGAGATTCTTTGACCACTTTTGGTCAAATGGAACAAGCGGCTGAAAATCCGCAGGTAACTTTCCAACCTGTAATGTGTCAGCACTGTAATCACGCTCCTTGTGAAACCGTATGTCCAGTAGCGGCATCTTCACACGGACGTCAAGGACAAAACCATATGGCGTATAACCGTTGTGTAGGTACACGTTACTGTGCGAACAACTGTCCTTATAAAGTGCGTAGATTCAACTGGTTCTTATACAACAAGAACGACGAGTTTGACTATCATATGAACAATGACCTTGGACGTATGGTATTGAACCCAGACGTTGTTGTTCGTTCTAGAGGGGTAATGGAAAAATGCTCTATGTGTATCCAAATGACGCAGAAAACCATTTTGGATGCTAAATTGGAAGGACGTCAAATAAAAGACGGAGAATTCCAGACGGCTTGTTCTGCTGCTTGTACTAGCGGAGCCATGACCTTCGGAGACATCAATGATAAAGAGAGTGAAGTAGCTCAATTGAAAGAAAATGATCGTATGTATCACTTGTTGGAGCACGTGGGAACAAAACCTAACGTGATGTACCAAACAAAAGTGAGAAACATATAATATAAATAGAAAAACAGATAGCGTATGGCCTCGCATTACGAAGCACCTATTAGAAAGCCATTAGTAACAGGAGATAAGTCCTATCATGATGTTACGGTAGATGTAGCCGCCCCAGTAGAAGGGACTGCCAATCGTCAATGGTGGATTGTATTTGGAATTTCATTAACCGCCTTTTTATGGGGATTAGGATGTATTATTTACACCATCTCTACCGGAATTGGTACTTGGGGGTTAAATAAAACTGTAGGTTGGGCATGGGACATCACCAACTTTGTTTGGTGGGTAGGTATTGGACACGCCGGAACATTGATTTCTGCCGTACTCCTTTTATTCCGTCAAAAATGGCGTATGGCCATCAACCGATCTGCAGAAGCAATGACCATCTTCTCGGTTATCCAAGCAGGACTTTTCCCTATTATACACATGGGACGTCCTTGGTTGGCTTACTGGGTATTGCCCATCCCCAATGGATTTGGATCTTTATGGGTAAACTTTAACTCCCCACTCCTTTGGGATGTATTTGCGATTTCTACCTATTTATCGGTATCCTTGGTCTTCTGGTGGACAGGGCTTTTGCCTGACTTCGCGATGATCCGCGACCGTGCCGTTCGTCCGTTCCAAAAGAAAATCTATTCTTTATTGAGTTTCGGATGGTCTGGAAGAGCAAAAGATTGGCAACGTTTTGAAGAAGTGTCTTTGGTTTTGGCAGGTTTAGCCACTCCACTGGTATTGTCTGTACACACCATTGTATCGTTTGACTTTGCTACCTCAGTCATCCCAGGATGGCACACCACGATCTTCCCACCTTACTTCGTTGCAGGGGCAATTTTCTCTGGTTTCGCCATGGTAAATACACTGTTGATTATCATGCGTAAGGTGTCGAATCTTGAAGACTATATCACCATCCAGCATATCGAATTGATGAACATTGTAATCATGATTACCGGTTCTATTGTTGGGGTTGCCTATATTACGGAATTGTTTATTGCATGGTATTCAGGAGTAGAATACGAACAATATGCCTTCTTAAATCGTGCAACAGGACCTTACTGGTGGGCTTACTGGGCGATGATGACCTGTAACGTATTTTCTCCGCAGTTTATGTGGTTTAAAAAATTACGTACCAGCATTATGTTCTCCTTTATCATCTCGATTGTCGTAAACATTGGGATGTGGTTTGAGCGTTTTGTGATCATTGTTACCTCTTTGCACAGAGATTATCTTCCATCTTCATGGACGATGTTCTCCCCAACCTTTGTTGATATAGGAATCTTTATAGGTACTATAGGATTCTTCTTTGTACTTTTCTTGTTATACGCAAGAACCTTCCCGGTAATTGCGCAAGCAGAAGTAAAAACAATTTTGAAATCTTCAGGAGATAATTATAAAAAATTAAGAGACGGAAATGAGTAACCAAGTTATACACGCCCTCTACGACGACGACGATACGCTATTGAGCGCGGTCAAGGAAGTTCGTGCCGAAAAGCACCATATAGAAGAAGTATATACCCCTTTCCCTGTTCACGGTTTGGACAAAGCTATGGGATTGGAAGAAACCCGCCTTGCTATAATGGCTTTCATTTACGGATGTATCGGATTTTCAGTTGCGGTTACCATGATCAATTTTATCATGATCGCCGATTGGCCACAAAACATTGGAGGTAAACCTAGCTTTAGCTTTTTGGAAAACATGCCTGCTTTCGTTCCCGTAATGTTCGAAATGACTGTTTTCTTTGCGGCGCACTTGATGGTGATCACCTTTTATTTACGCAGCCGATTATGGCCGTTCAAGGAGGCAGAAAATCCAAACCCATTAACGACTGATGATAAGTTTTTGATGGAGGTAAGCCTTAATGGCAATGAAAAAGAGCTAACTGCATTGTTGAAAAAAACGGGTGCTATTGAGATATCAATCCCAGAAAATACCGCTGAATAATGAAGAAAGTATTTACCATAATAACAAGTTTATTTTTTGCCTTTGGGGTGGTATCATGTCACGATCCTTCAAAACCCAACTATCAATATTTTCCTAATATGTACGAACCTGTAGGTTATGAAACCTATGCTGATTCTGATGCGTTTGCCAATGGCATAGAAGCACAGATTCCTGCCGAAGGTTCTATTGCAAGAGGATGGCAGCCCTACGGATACGAGGACACCAATGAGGGCTATGAAGCAGCAAAGGCAGAATTGCAATCTCCTATAGCAATTACAGCAGAACATACTGCTACAGGAAAAGAATTATACGGCATTTATTGTGCAGTATGCCACGGTAGTAAAGGCGATGGTCAAGGTATACTGATGACCCGCGAAAAGTTTTTAGGTGTACCCAGTTATGCCGATCGTGAAATCACTCCTGGAAGCATTTACCATGTGTTGATGTATGGTAAAAATGCAATGGGATCACATGCCGGGCAGGTCAACGAAATTGAGCGTTGGCAAATTGCACAACACGTAATGGAATTGCGTAGTAAATTAACAAAATAACAGTCTAGTAGTCATATGTATACATTTTCAAATAAACTCAGAAATTTATCCATCGCTTTGATGTTGGTGGGATTTTTAGGTCTTGTTTATGGTTTTCTATCGGCTCCACAGACCGTTGAAGAAGCCAAAGCAATGGTGGCTACAGCACATCATGGTGCAGGTCATGGTGAGGAACATGCAGAAGCTTCGCATCATGAAGCATCCGCGAGTCATTCAGAAGATACCCACGGGTCTGGACATGAAGCGGCTGATCATTCAGAAGGTCATGACAGTTCGCATGATGAACACCTTTTGCACCAACTACAAAACAAACCTTGGGCTGCTTTGTATGTAGCGGCTTTCTTTTTCTTTATGATCTCGTTAGGGGTACTGGCTTTTTATGCCATACAACGTGCTGCTCAAGCCGGATGGTCTCCCGTTGTATTTAGAGTTATGGAGGGAATCACAGGCTATTTATTGCCGGGCGGAATTATCGTCATTGTTATTTTGGCCCTTTCAGGGATGCACTTCAACCACCTTTTTATCTGGATGGATGCAGATGTGGTAGCACACGATAAATTGATTGCTGGTAAAACTGGTTTCTTAAATGTACCTTTCTTCCTTGGTAGAGCCGTTTTCTTTTTAAGTGGTTGGACACTATACCGCTATTTTTCAAGAAAATTTTCTTTGGCTCAAGATGTGGCAACAGACATTTCTAACCACAAGAAAAACTTTAGAATATCGGCTGCGTTTTTGGTCTTTTATATCGTAACAGAATCGATCATGTCTTGGGACTGGATCATGTCTATTGACCCACACTGGTTCAGTACTCTGTTTGGTTGGTACGTATTTGCGTCGATGTTTGTGACCGGAATTACCGTGATCGCACTCATCACCATTTACCTTAAATCAAAAGGCTACTTAGACTTTGTAAATGACTCACACATTCACGATTTAGGTAAATTTATGTTCGGGGTGAGTATCTTTTGGACTTACCTGTGGTTTTCACAGTTTATGTTGATTTGGTATTCCAACATTCCCGAAGAAGTTACTTATTTCATCACCCGTATAGAGGACTATAACATCACCTTCTTTGGTATGATAGCAATGAACTTTTTGTTCCCCTTACTACTGTTGATGAATAGTGATTATAAAAGAACGAATTACTTTATCGTAATGGCTGGGATCGTGATTGTGTTAGGACACTATCTAGACGTATTTAACATGATCATGCCATCCGCTGTAGGCGATCAATGGTTTATAGGAATTCCTGAAGTAGGAGGGTTTTTATTCTTCTTGGGATTATTCATATTTATAGTATTTACAGAATTAACGAAAGCACCACTCTTGGCTAAAGGAGATCCTTATATGGGCGAGAGTGAACGTTTTCATTATTAAAATAAAATTAGAGAGAGATAAATGACGGCATTTTTAACCCTTACGGTCTTAGTATTAGTAGCCATTTCTATGTGGCAAATCACGAAAATGTTTGAATTGTCACAAACCCAAAAAGACAATTCTCAGATTGCAACGGACAAAGACAACGATTGGAATGGAAAATTGATGTTTGCCTTCCTCGTGTTTATTTATGTATTGACCCTTTTCTCATTTTACAAGTGGGGAGATGTTTTGTTACCCGAAGCGGCATCAGAACACGGGAGTGATTACGACAATTTAATGTGGATATCATTCGCCTTGATATTCTTTGTACAAACAATAACTCAGGCATTATTGCATTATTTCTCCTACAAGTATAGAGGAGAAAAAGGGAAGAAAGCCCTCTTTTATGCAGACAACGATCGTCTAGAAGCCATATGGACCATTATCCCTGTGATTACCTTAGCAGGTCTTATTTTGTACGGTTTATATACCTGGACAAACATCATGTCGGTAGAAGAAAATGATGAAGCATTGATTGTAGAATTGTATGCACAACAGTTTAACTGGAAAGCACGTTATGCAGGTGAAGATGGTGTGTTGGGAGATGCTAACGTACGCTTCTTGCAAGATTTTGACGGGAAGAACTTGGTGGGAATCGACGCTACAGATCCAAACGGTTTGGACGATGTCGTGGTTCAAGAACTTCATTTACCTGTAGGAAGAGAGGTCATATTCAAAATGAGATCTCAAGACGTTCTTCACTCGGCTTATATGCCTCACTTCAGAGCACAAATGAACTGTGTACCGGGGATGATTACAGAGTTTGCTTTTACACCCATTACCACTACAGAAGAAATGCGCCAAAATCCTGATATGGTGGCCAAAGTGAAAAAAATCAATAAAATTCGTTCTGAAAACAGCAAAG
>WTJB01000220.1 GCA_011526335.1 Candidatus Arcticimaribacter sp. | reverse complement strand
TAAAAAATGGTTTCTATGGCGACCATGCTTATACTTTTGCCGTTGGAGAAATTGATCCTGCTACTGAAAAATTATTACGCATTACAAAACAATCGCTTTATGTGGGTATTGACGCTTTTCGCGCTGGAAATCGCATAGGTGATTTAGGCTATGCCATTCAACACTATTGTGAGAAAGAAGGCTATGGTGTTGTAAGAGAATTAGTAGGTCACGGTTTAGGAACAACGATGCATGAAGGCCCCGAAGTCCCTAATTATGGAAGACGTGGCCGCGGCAAGAAGTTTGTTGATGGGATGGTCTTAGCTATTGAACCCATGATCAATGGGGGTACACACCGCATTAAACAACTCAAAGATGGCTGGACAATCCTTACGGCAGATGGTAAACCCAGTGCGCACTTTGAGCACGATGTTGCTTTAGTGGATGGAAAACCAGAATTACTCTCTACTTTTCAATACATCTATGACGCCCTTGGGATCGAAAGTGATGAAGAAAAACCTTTCCGTTCAAAACCACTTTCTTCATGAAATGGCTGTTGAACCTTTTTCCGCGTCCGTGGTTGATTCAACTGAGTATTATCTTTCGTCCTTTTATTAAACTTTACTATCGTGGGCATCGTTTTGAAGATCCCATAGACGGAAGTCGCTACCGAAAATTCCTACCTTACGGCTACCAAAAATTAAGAGAGAATGCCCTGTGCCCGGGGACCTTATCCTTGGAACGTCATCGTCTCTTGTGGCTTTATTTAGACCGTAAAACAGATTTTCTTTCGAAAAATATTAGGGTTTTGCACATTGCCCCAGAACAAGTCTTCTATACAATTTTTAAAGGGTACGCTCATTGGACCTATACAACTGCCGATTTGTATTCTCCCCTAGCCGATGTAAAAGCAGATATTTGTGCCTTGCCTTTTGACGACAACTGTTTTGACCTTGTGCTGTGCAATCATGTATTGGAGCACATTACAGACGATGCGAAAGCCATGCAAGAACTATATCGTGTGACAAAAAAAGGGGGAACGCTAATTGCCCAAGTTCCACTAGAAGAAGACAGAGAGATTAGCTTTGAAGATCCATCGATTACAGATCCGAAAGAACGAGCGCGTTTGTTTGGACAATACGATCATGTTCGGGTGTATGGAAAAGATTACTATACACGATTAGAAGCGGTAGGATTTCAAGCAACTGCCGTTGATTTTTTATCTGAATTGGAGGAAAAGGAAAAGCTTCGTTTTGGATTGCCCAAAGCGGAAAAAATTCCTCTCGGAATAAAACTTTAATTTTCCCAACCGGAAGAATAGGCTTCCCTAAGGGCATCTCCTTCAGCCAATATCCAATAGGCCTCTAGACGAACATCTGCTTCAATAAGCATTTTACTCTTTTCAAAAGGCATAACCATCAAAGCGGTAGCATAAGCATCGGCTGTCATACAATCAGGAGCTTTTACAGAGGCGCTAAGCACTTTAGACTTTACAGGTTTTCCGGTTTTGGGGTTTATGGAATGAACATATTTTTCTCCGGTCAGGCTATCCACGCGAAACTTCCTGTAGTTCCCCGAAGTAGCGATAGCTTCGTCTTTTAAGGAAAGTACATGAATGATTTTTCGGCTTTGTGTTTGTAAAGGATCGTCAATGGCGATGGTCCAAGGACGATTGGATATCGGATTTATCCCAGCAGCAACCAACTCCCCTCCTATTTCTACCAAATGATTTTTTAACCCCATTTGCACAAGATAATGATGAACAAGATCTACGGTATAGCCTTTGGCCAAGGCATTGAAGTCCAAGTAGGTCTCTGGAACTGCTTTTTGAATGGTGTTTTTTGAGGTCAGACGTATTTTATCCCAACCTGTACTGTTTTGTAGTTGCTTAAAGAGACTATCTGAAATGGAGGTCAAGGGTTTTGAAGGGCCAAAACCATACGCATTTACCCAAGCCCCTACTGTAGGATCAAAATATCCATCGGTTTTTGACCATACGTCGGATGCCGTTTTAAACACACGGACAAAATGCTCATCTACGACCAACAAGCTATCATTGTCTCGATTTATTTTGGTTATATCTGACGCAGGAAGATAGGTAGACATCGAACGGTTGACCCCATAAAAGATAGAATCCAATCCGTACTGAACCGTTTCATAAACATCCTTGTCAGTGGCATACTGTATAGCATAGCTTGTCCCTAGCGCATAACCTGTATGTTTTTGGAGTTCAGGCGTTTTTTCTTGACAGCCCCACAGCAGTAAAATAAAACCAAATAAGTACCTACCCATGTAATGTAATTTCTTGTAATCCTTGATAATTGATCGCAAAAGCATCTTGTTGCGATAAGGGAAGTTCGTAGTCTTGGGCATTGGCTAGACCTACTCCCGCATAATAGGCTCTGGCCTCGAACTTTTCTGCATGTACCCGAACTTTTTCCATCAAAGCCACGTCATACGATAAGGGATTGTTGGGGTAGTGTACGGCCCTGACAATGATAAAATGAAGCTTCTTATCTTTTAGACAAACAAACTGAGGATCTTTTTTTAATTCAGAATTCACTGTCATAAATTCAAAACCGTCTGCTTCTAATTGCTTCCC
>WTJB01000128.1 GCA_011526335.1 Candidatus Arcticimaribacter sp. | reverse complement strand
ATTTAAAACTTCTCCCTTTACCCCACGGTCAAGAATGCAAATAAGAAGAAAGCATATCCACCATTTCTGAATTCCCACAAAAGAAGCTGGCCCGTTGGTGCAGATGGGTGGGATGTATATCCAAAATACGTTCATGCATACTGACGGCCTTCCCTCCGGCTTGTTCTACAATAAAGGCCATAGGATTGCATTCATACAATAAACGGAGTTTTCCTTCCGGCATTTTTGCATTTGGTGGATATAAAAACAACCCCCCTTTAAGAAGATTTCTATGGATGTCAGACACCATAGAACCAATATATCGTGTGCTGTATTTAGGATCTTTTTCTTTTTGATCTTTGAGAAACGATTTTACAGATTTAGGGAAAGAAGCAAAATTGGCTTCATTGACAGAATAAAGATGGCCTTCTGAGGGAATCGTAATGTTTGGGTGTGATAAATAAAAGGTTCCGATAGCAGGGTTTAGTGTAAATCCATTTACACCATTTCCTGTGGTGTAAACAAAAACAGTTGAAGTACCGTATAAGACATAACCCGCAGCCACCTGTGCACTTCCTTTTTGAAGAAAGTCTGCAGATGTCAAAGGCGTTCCAAGTTTAGAGACACGTTTATAGATCGAAAAAACTGTCCCTACCGAAACGTTTACGTCAATATTGGAGGATCCGTCTAAAGGATCAATCAAAACGATATATTTACTCTCTACATCATTTTCTTTCCCTTGTATATCGATAAAATCATCAGCCTCTTCACTGGCCACCCCACAGACAATTTTTCTATTGGTCAAGGCTTCAATAAATATTTTATGGGCAAAAACATCTAACTTTTGCTGTGACTCCCCCTGAATATTAACACTTCCGTATTTTCCGATGATATCCACCAACCCGGCTTTATTCACCTTATGGTTTACCATTTTTGCCGCTAAACGCAGGGCATGTATCACTTTGCTAAACTCTCCAGTACTGTGATGATGTTTTTGTTGGTTTGCAATTAAAAATTCGCCTAATGTAATCATGTGTTTTGATTGTTTTTGTTTTCCATTTACAAACCAAATCATCCCATCCATCCCTCACGATCCAAACTGCGGTACTGTATGGCTTCTGCAATATGCTCTTGGGTTAGATTATTTTTTTCCTCCAAATCGGCTATGGTTCTTGCCACTTTAAGTATTCGATCATATGCGCGTGCAGAAAGCGAAAGTTTTTTCATGGCATTTTCCAGCAAAAATAAACTTTCCTTGTCAAGCGCACAATACGTTTGAATTTCTTTTGGTCCCATTTGAGCATTGTAATGCAAAGCAGTGTCTTTAAATCGCAATGCCTGAACATTTCGTGCAGCCGTTACACGTTGACGTATTGTAGTAGAGGATTCTCCTGTAATTTTTTCAGATAATTGATCAAAGGGAACAGGAGATACTTCTATATGCAAGTCAATACGGTCCAATAAAGGACCCGATATTTTACTCAAATAACGCTGTGTTTCTAATGAGGGTACATTGCCCTGTTCGAAATAACCTGAAGGACTAGGGTTCATACTGGCCACCAGCATAAATGAACAAGGATAGGTTACTGTAAATTTTGCGCGTGACAAGGTAACTTCTCGATCTTCTAACGGCTGCCGCATTACTTCCAAAACTGAGCGTTTAAACTCTGGAAGTTCATCTAAAAACAATACCCCATTATGGGCCAACGATATCTCTCCCGGTTGCGGATAACTCCCACCCCCAACCAAGGCAACATCAGAAATCGTATGATGAGGTGACCGAAAGGGACGGGTGGCTACCAATCCTTTGTCTTTAATCCGCCCTAAAACAGAATGAATTTTAGTGGTTTCTAAGGCTTCCCCCAATGTCATCGGGGGCAGTATAGAGGGCAAACGCTTGGCCAACATGGTTTTCCCTGAACCGGGAGGGCCAATTAATATAATATTATGTCCCCCTGCTGCTGCTATTTCCATACAGCGTTTTATGGTCTCTTGCCCTTTGACCTCAGAAAAATCATATAAGGAATGATTGTGCTGACCCTCAAATAACTTCCGCGCATCTACCTGTATGGGAGAAAGATGTTTTGGATCTTTAAAAAAAGCAATCACTTCATCTAAATGCGACACCCCGTACACCGCTATATGCTTAACGACCGCCGCCTCCTGTGCATTTTCCTTGGGTAGGATAAACCCCTTAAAACCATCTTTCCAGGCTTGTATGGCAATGGGAAGGGCGCCTTTTATAGGACGAATGCTGCCGTCCAGTGCTATTTCTCCCATTAAGATATAATCCCCTATGGTAGGTGCTTCGATTTGATGGGAGGCAGTCAATATACCCATCGTTAAAGGAAGATCATACGCCGAACCCTCTTTTCGTAAATCGGCAGGAGCCATGTTAATGGTTATTTTTTTACCCGGAAGTTTATAGCCTGTATTGTGAAGGGCTGCAGCAATGCGGTAATTGCTTTCCTTAATGGCATTATCCGGCAATCCCACCAAGTGGTAGCCTATGCCTTTATCGATATTTACTTCTATTGTGATTAAGTGGGCGTCTACCCCAAACAGGGCGCTTCCATAAAGCTGAATAAGCATAATAAGAATTTGGT
>WTJB01000322.1 GCA_011526335.1 Candidatus Arcticimaribacter sp. | reverse complement strand
CCACCAGTACAGTGCAAACTCCTCGGCTTTAAACAAACGGATGATGAACATGGTTATCGAACGTTTAAAAGACCAGGTGCAATACTTTGATACGCCGCCTATATCAGTATCAAAAGTAAGCTAGCTATAGCAGGGACTCCCCGTTTAAATCTGTGGTTAAGACACTGCTCATATAATCAAAAAAAGGCCGTACGGCTTTAAAATCATTGTTGACCTGTACCATAAAATCGGGCGACAGCACTTCTTGATCCGTGTACTTTTTAGTGAATAAATACGCCTTTTTCCGGATCAAATCGATGTTGGGGTCTTCTTTAGAAAAGCCTTTAGGGGCCGTTTTGACTTCCTCTCCTTCTAGATTTCCCCACACTTTTTTAAAGGCGGCTTGGGCCATGAGTTCCCGGAATTCATCGCCGTCGATTTCCATTTCTTTGCGGATGCGCAAGAGGTCTTCTTTAGCGGGATTCCAAAAACCGGTAGCGACAAAATTATCTCCGGGTTTGATGTGCAGATAATAGCCCCCGCGATAGGCCGGTTTTTCCCGATGAAAAGAAATCCCAAAATGGGTTTTAAAAGGGGTTTTATCCTTTGAAAAGCGGACATCGCGGTAGAGGCGAAACAGCTTAAATTGATCCACCTTATCGTGTGTATTCATCAGGGCGGTTAAGTCGGTGACAAAGGTTTTTACCTCTGCCTCTAGCGCCTTAAATCGCTTCTTTTGCGGCTCAAACCACTCTCTGTTGTTGTTCTGTTCTAGTTCGTTAAAAAAATGGAATACGTCTGGATTAATTGTAGCGGCCATAGCGATTAAATTAGGCTGTTTATCCAGCGGTTGACTTTTTCTTCTAACAAGGCTAAAGGAATACAGCCCGATTCTAACACCACCCGGTGAAATTCCCGAATGTCAAAGTTATCGCCTAAGGCAGTTTCGGCTTTGCTGCGCAATTCACGGATTTTTAACTGGCCAATTTTATAGGATAGCGCTTGTCCGGGATTCGCCATATAACGCTCAATTTCCGAAGTGATTTTTACCTCCGACTCCGATTCGTTTTCTAGGGAGTACTGTATGGCCTGCTCCCGCGTCCAGCCTTTGGCATGTATACCTGTATCGACGACGAGACGAATGGCACGGTGCATTTCTGCCGCCAGCATCCCAAAGTATTGGTAGGGGTCTTCATAGAGCCCTAGCTCCTTCCCTAGCGATTCTGTATACAAGGCCCAGCCTTCTCCATAGGCGCTATACCACAGATTTTTTCTAAAGGAAGGCAGGGCGGTATTTTCTTGCTGTAAAGAGATCTGGAAGTGATGCCCAGGAATCGCCTCATGTAAAAAGAGGTCTTCGTCTTGGTGCACATTATAGGTGGCTACATCACGAATGGGCACATAGAAAATCCCGGGACGTGTCCCGTCTAAAGAACCTGCATTGTACTCTGCACTGGCAGAGGCTTCTCGAAAAGCTTCGGTACGTCTGACTTCAAAAGGAGTTTTGGGTTGAAGGGAAAACAATTCGTTCACCTTTGGGATCACCCGTTGATGAATGGCGTTAAAATTATCAATCACCTGTTGTGATGCATCAAAGGGCATCAACTCGTCTGCGGTACGCACATGCTCAAAGAACGTCATAAGGTCCCCATCAAAACCTACTTCCTCCTTAACAGCCTCCATTGCTGTCCGAATACGGGCCACTTCGCTCAAGCCTAATTGATGAATCTCTTCTGGGGTCATACTGGTAGTGGTATAGCGTTTGATGGCATGCTGATAATAGTCTGCTCCCCCGGCTAGGGCATCATATCCGCTGGAATCGCGGCCAGCGGCCAGGTATTCTCCCGCTATAAAATCGTGTAAACGACGATAGGCCGGGATTACTTTATCTTGAATTAAAGCGGTATAAGCCGCAGTAAAGTTTTCTTTGTCGGCTTCGTCAAAGGTAGCAGGGAGCTTTTTAATGGGCGCATAAAAGAGGTGCTCTTCAGGGGTATCGGTCACCATCTGTGCCAACTGCGGAATCACTTTTTGGATCAGCGCTGTGGGTAAGACCCACCCTTTTTCTATGCCTTCGCGCATATTGTCTTCTGCCGATTGCATCCAGGCTAAATAACCTTCAACACGCACCAACCAATTGCGGTAATCTTGTGGGGTGACAAAAGGCTGGGCCCCTTGCCCACTGGCCAACTGGCCAAAGCTCAAGTGAAAAGACCACATTTGGTCTAAGGGCATCAAGTGCTTTAGGTGTTTTTTATCCCCCAAGGCAATGTCAATTTCCCACAACATCAGTTGTTTGCTCAAGCGTTGATCTTCGCTTAAAATATCGTCAGGAAATTGGGCTAAGCCCGCTTTGTATTTTTCGTTAAGGGCAATTTCTTTGTCCGAAAAGGCCTTCGACAAATAATTGGGTAAGGTATCGTTATAACGGCTTTCTCCTAAATAGGTTGATGGTAAACGATAAAGGGCCAACGTTTCTTGATAGGCTTCTTCTAGGTAAGCGTCAAAATCGGCCGCTGTTTTTTTGGGCGAGGTTGAACAGCCTACAAAAGCAAGTGCCAGCGAGAGGAAAAAGAGTTTTTTCATGTCATTTTTATTTATTTAAAACTACAA
>WTJB01000005.1 GCA_011526335.1 Candidatus Arcticimaribacter sp. | reverse complement strand
CCGTGAAGCACTAGATCCTAAATCTAGCGTGTCTACCAATTTCACCACACCCGCGTGTTTTATAGACGGGCACAAATATAAAGAAGTTTTTATTAAAATAATTTTTTACTCTCTAAAAAACACAAATATTTGTGATGTCAAGTAATCATAAATATTTACCCCTATGGTACACCTCGATAAAAATGAAAAGGACAGCTACTTAGCTGAGTTGATTGAATTATTAAAAATCCCTTCAATAAGTGCAGATTCACAATACGCACCCCAAGTAAGGGAAACAGCATTATGGGTAGAAAAAGCACTTAAAAATGCAGGATGCACGAGCACAGAAATTATAGAAACCAAAGGACATCCTATCGTTTATGGAGAACGGATGGTAGACGCTGACGCTCCTACTGTTCTGGTATATGGTCATTATGATGTTCAGCCGCCAGATCCATTAGAACTTTGGGATAGCGCTCCTTTTGATCCCGTCGTAAAACCCACTGAATTGCATCCAGAGGGTGCTTTATTTGCCCGGGGAGCCTGCGATGATAAAGGACAAATGTATATGCACATCAAAGCCTTTGAATGGATGGTGAAAAACAACCAACTCCCCTGTAACGTAAAGTTCATGATTGAAGGGGAAGAAGAAGTAGGGAGTGATAATCTAGAAACTTTTATTGTAGCGGCCAAAGAGAGGCTCGCCAACGATGTTATCCTAATCTCCGATACGGGGATGATAAGCAACGACCAACCCTCGATCACAACAGGATTGAGAGGGCTAACCTATATGGAAGTAACCCTTACGGGTCCTAACCGCGATCTGCATTCGGGCTTGTATGGTGGTGCGGTAGCGAATCCTATCAATATCTTGAGTAAAATGATCGCACAGCTCCACGACACCAACAATCGGATTACTATTCCAGGGTTTTATGATGGCGTGGCTGAGCTTTCTCTTAAAGAACGTGAGGAAATGGCCCAAGCCCCCTTTAATCTTGAAGCCTATAAGGAAGAAATTGGTTTAGGGGATGTTTGGGGCGAAAAAGGATATAGTACTGCAGAGCATACCGCCATCCGACCAAGTTTGGACGTCAACGGTATCTGGGGCGGTTATACGGGAGAAGGCGCCAAAACCGTAATCCCCAGTAAGGCCCATGCTAAAATCTCAATGCGCTTAGTCCCGGGCCAAGATTGGGAAAAAATTGCCGATCTGTTTGAAGCGCATTTTCACTCCTTAGCGCCAAAAAGTGTACACGTCGAAATTACACGCCACCACGGTGGAGAACCCTATGTAACCCCCATAGACAATATTGGGTACAAAGCGGCTTATAAAGCCTATAGCGAAACTTTTGATAAAGCCCCTATTCCTGTTAGGGGGGGTGGAAGTATCCCCATTGTACCCCTTTTTGAAAAAGTATTGGGAAGCAAAAGTGTTTTGATGGGCTTTGGTTTGGACAGTGACGCCATCCACTCCCCCAATGAACATTTTGGGTTGTTTAACTTTTACAAAGGCATTGAAACCATCCCGCTATTTTACAAGCATTTTTATGCGCTAAAAAAAAGCAATTAAAGATTGATTAAAAACAAGTCTGAGGCCAAGCCGTCCACGAGAAATTTTCCTTTTCGGGTGACTTTTAAAGCATCCCCGTCCCAAAAAAGAAATCGATTTTGCACAGGCTCTTCAGACATTTCTTCTAAAAGCGCAACAAACCTCGCTCCGAATCTTGCGCTTATTTCGGATAATTGCACTCCCTCCTGCGTTCTTAGTCGGGTCATGATATATTCGTTATAATGATCTATCTGGCTTAGAGTTTCACGCGTAATGGAGAGCGTATTGTTTTGAATTGATTTTATATAGGTTGGATTTTTCGCTATGTTCCAACTTCTTTGGCGTCCGTCAAAACTATGTGCCGAAGGGCCAATCCCAAGATAAGCGTCTCCTTTCCAATAGGAGGAATTGTTTACGGAATGATAATTGGGTTTTCCAAAATTGGAAAGCTCATAGTGCTCATATCCCGCTCTTTCTAGTATCTCAACCAACTGATCAAATTGCGCGGCTACCTTTTCTTCTTCCAACAGTACAATTTCATTTTTGGCCACTTTATGCGCCAAAAGTGTTTTGGGTTCGACAGTTAAGGCATAGCTGGATATATGAGGTGGAGCATAAGAAAGCGCTCTTGCTAAATTTTCAATCCATGAAGACAAAGTGCTATAGGGCATGCCATAGATAAGATCCAAGGAAAAATTATCGAAGGCTTGGGTTGCAGCTTTTAGCACCTGATGAACTTGGTCCACACTGTGTGCACGATTCATCATCTTTAGTTCTTCTTCGTAAAAAGATTGTACGCCTATACTCAATCGATTGACTCGAGCAGATTTTAACCCAGCAAATAAGTCGTTGTTGTAATCATCCGGATTCATCTCCAGGGTAATTTCAGGCCTCGTGCTGACCGAAAAAATTCGGTTAACCGCCTCGATAAATTCACCTATTTCTTTTGGGGTCAATAAAGAGGGCGTCCCCCCACCAAAATAAATACTATGCACCTGAACATTTGACAACTCTTCCTTTCTCATTTCAAGCTCTTTGAGCATGCATCCGAGCATTAGCGCTTTATTTTTTT
>WTJB01000071.1 GCA_011526335.1 Candidatus Arcticimaribacter sp. | reverse complement strand
GTCAATGACAACTACGATGGAACGGATCTAAAATACCTTATGATCAACACCGACAAGGAGGAGAAAAATTATATCGACTCCTATTCCAATCGTTTGGCCAATCAATGGGTCTTTGATTTAGAACAAATCGATGTTGAAAGCAATGAATTTTGGATTGAACATCGCCAGTATATTCAACAGGATCGATTCATAAAATACAACCTGTTTAAGCGTATAGAATTGTGGTACCAAATCAACGAACAGTTGACCTATTACAACGAAACCCTGGAAAAAAACATTTCCGTTTTGGACTCGGTCATTGCTTTAGAAGAGGATCAATGGACGCTTATTTGGTGGTGGGGGGACAAACCAAGTTGGCTACAAGCCTCCCCGAAATCAGCGCCGGAGGAACCCCCGGCCCTGGAACAGTCAACTGACCCGTAAAATAGAGGTCGTCTACTTTTTTACTTTTCAATTTTGGGCGCAAAAATGCAGTTTGTAATAGCGTATTGGCCATTCCATAGGCATTGCCCTTATAGGAATTGTATTCGGAGACAAAATCATTGACGCAAAATGATTCTTGAAAGATAACCGCATCTTTCACCGATTGATCGGTGAGTTGTTCAAGTCGGGTCATAACCAAATCGAAATAGTGCGTTCGCATGGCTTCACTGTCTTCGAGTCCAGGAGCAATGGGAATCAACAAGAACATCGCCTCTTTTCCTTCAGGCGCCATTGAGGCATCTGTAATCGAGGGAAAATTTGCATAAAACAAAGGCTCTTTAGGCCATGCGGGGCGGTCGTATATGTTGGCCGCGTGGGTATCAAAGTCGACATCAAAAAAGAGGGTGTGATGCGAAACATTTTTTATTTTCTTGTCGAGCCCCACAAAGAAAAGCAACGAAGAAGGGGCAAAGGTTTTTTTATCCCAATAACGTTCAGAATAAGCGCGATACTGTGGAGCCAGCAAGGTTTCGGAGTGATGGTAATCCGCACCAGAAATGACCAGATCTGCAGCATAAGCTTCTCCGTTGGCAACAATACCTACGGCCTTTCCGTTTTTGACGGTTATTTCTTCAACGTTTTGATTCAAAGCAAAGTGTACTCCCAATTCTTTGGCCAGTTTCACCATTCCTTCAACAACGCTGTACATTCCTTTGTCGGGGTGCCATGTTCCCAATCCAAAGTCGGCAAAATTCATGAAATTGTAAAAAGCGGGGGTGTCACTGGGTTTGGCTCCCAAGAAAAGCACCGGAAATTGAAGAATCTGGGCCAATCGGGGATTGCTGAATTCTTTGATCACCTCCCGTTTGATTGTACTTAAAAAGTAGCCTACTTTTTTTATGGTTTGTGGGGTCACCAATTCCATGGGGGATATCCCAGGACGATAGACCAAATCTTTGATGGCGATGTCGTAGTTGTCGGCGGCTTTTTGAATGAATCGCTTTAAAGGCGCTGCACTACCGGGTTCTTCTTTTTCGAAAGCGGCATAGATTTTTTCTAGACTGTCGCCAATTTTGATCGACTCTCCCGGTGCGAAGTAAACCTCATAGCCCGGATCGAGTTTCTCGAGCCGATAATAGTCACTAACTTTCTTTCCAAAATCTGCAAAATAACTTTCAAATACATCGGGCATCCAATACCACGATGGTCCAATATCAAAGGTAAATCCATCCCTTTTTAGTTGTCGTGCACGACCTCCAGGAGTACTGTTTTTTTCAAAAATCTCCACCTGATAACCGGCTTGCGCAAGATAAGAAGCCACGGACAGGGAAGAGAACCCTGACCCAATAACAATAATTTTTTTCATAGCACTGTAAAGATACAGCAAAAGCAAAAAGAAAATAGAGGTGCAGGAGGCTTTTGTTTAACTTTTTCGCTTGATGCGTTCTTTGTAGATTTCTTCCACAAAGGCTGCGCTGATCACACCGGTAGGGATAGCGACAATGCCGATGCCCACCAAAGAAATGATGGAAGCAAATATTTTTCCACCAACGGTGATGGGGTACACATCACCATAACCCACTGTAGCCAAAGAAACGGTCGCCCACCAAATCGATTCTGTGATGCTCGAAAATTTATCCGGTTGTGCTTCGTATTCTAGATAATAGATGGCGGAAGCGGAAAACAAAATGGTCAGCACGGAAAGAAATAACGTAAACGTCAATTCATTTTTCACCGAAAACAGGGCGCGGGTAAAAACTTTTAGTGAGGTGCTTTTTCGTCCAAACTTAAAAATACGCGTGAGTCGAAACAGGCGAAGTATGCGCAGGAATCGGCCATCAATTTTGATGAGTTGATTGAGGTAGAAGGGGAGGATAGAGATGAAATCGATGATACCAAAAAAACTGAAAATGTACTGTACACTTCCTCTAAACCCATATTTATAGTAAGCAAATCCAATACGATAAATGTATTCCAAGCTAAAGATAGCAATAGAGAATAGCTCGAAGAGATAAAAATACTGGCCGTAGGCCTCTCTCAGACTCACATGGGATTCCAAGATCATTGCTGTGACATTGAGCCCAATGAGCACATAAATGAACTTATCGATGGAAGCGTGCAGTTTTTTGGCTTTCAAAATCTATTTCTTAGCCATGTCGCGTGCAATGAAAATACAAAC
>WTJB01000324.1 GCA_011526335.1 Candidatus Arcticimaribacter sp. | reverse complement strand
TCTTGGAGGGTTAGTCTCCTGGTTATACGCTTCACATCATCCTGAAAAAGTTCAAAAATTGGTCCTGTTAGATCCCAGTGGTTTTCCTTTTGATACAACCCCAATGGTGATTCAGTTGGCCAAAACACCGGTACTCAACCTGTTTATTAGACATTTTACACCCAAAAGTTTTGTAGAAAAGAATTTAAAAGAGGTGTATTATGATCAAAAACTGCTTACACAAGAAACCATAGATCGCTTTTATGATTTAACCCTTTTTGAAGGCAATCGGCAAGCGTTTATCGACCGTGCCTATGTAGAGCGCGAAGACTATACAGAACGGTTGTCGGAGATCAAAACGCCCACTTTGATCATTTGGGGAGCTAATGACGAGTGGATTCCGGTATCCGATGCCGAAAAATTTAAAAAGGAATTGCCCCAAAGTAAGGTGGTCATCCTCCCTGAAACGGGTCATGTACCTATGGAAGAACGTCCCGAAGAAAGCCTAGCGGTTACGCTTGACTTTCTCAAGAACTAGGGCTATAAAGCTCTTTCCATTTTTATGTTTCCACGGGCGTAGTTACAGTCTCCAAGAGGTACTTCTACAAAGCCATATTTGCGGTATAGGTGAATGGAATTTTCTAAAATTGTACTTGAAAATAAAATCAGCTTTTTCCAGCCTTGTCGTTTCGCTTCGTCTACAACAAATTGAACCATGGTGTTTCCGTACCCTTTACCCCGGTGCTTTGGTGTAATGGCCATCTTGCTGAACTCGTAGGTGTCTTCTTCTTTTTTGATGTAGGCAAATGTTCCTATGATTTCCCCATCCAAAGAAGCCATAAAAATGGCTCCTCCTGGCGATAGGATGTATTTTTCAGGGTTACCCAGTACCTGTTCATCATAGGGTTCTACTTCAAAAAAGGATTCCAACCATTCAATATTCAGATTTTTGAAATCGGTTGCGTGCTTTTCTTCAAAGGGGATAAACCTTAGCTTAGGCATGTCCGGTCATGTCTTCGGGACGCACCCAAGCATCAAATTCTTCTTCAGTAACGTAGTTTAGTGCCAATGCTGCTGCTTTCAGCGTAGTTCCTTCTTGGTGAGCTTTATTGGCGATTTCAGCGGCTTTGTAATATCCGATTTTGGTGTTTAGTGCCGTGACCAACATCAAGGAGTTTTGCACCAACTCATCTATTCTGCTCTGGTTGGCTTCAATGCCATTAACACAGTTTTCGGTAAAGCTAATACAAGCATCTCCAATCAAGGTTGCCGATTGCAGTATATTCGCAGCCATAAGCGGCTTGAAAACATTCAGTTCGTAATGTCCTTGGGTTCCCCCAATGGTAATGGCAACATCATTCCCCATGACTTGCGCACACACCATCGTCAAGGCCTCGCATTGCGTAGGGTTTACTTTACCGGGCATGATAGAACTTCCGGGTTCATTCGCAGGAATAATGATTTCTCCAATCCCTGATCGAGGTCCAGAGGCCATCATTCGAATGTCGTTTCCAATTTTATTTAAAGAAACAGCAATTTGTTTAAGAGCATTGTGTGTTTCTACGATAGCATCGTGAGCGGCTAGGGCTTCAAATTTATTGTGCGCCGAGATAAATGGGTGCCCTGTAAATTCAGCAATGTATTCTGCTACGCGTTTTGCGTATCCTTTAGGGGTGTTTATGCCGGTTCCTACAGCGGTTCCTCCAAGCGCCAATTCAGAAAGGTGGGTAAGGCTAAATTCTAAGGCAGCAATGCCGTGGTCTAGCTGCGAAACATAGCCCGAGAATTCTTGCCCTAAGGTTAGGGGAGTGGCATCCATAAGGTGGGTACGTCCAATTTTAACCACCTTAGCAAAGGCTTTGGCTTTTTTATCTAGGGCTTCTCTTAAGGTACGAAGACCAGGAAGGGTAACTTCAACCACTTTTTTGTAGGCTGCAATATGCATGCCTGTCGGGAAAGTATCGTTTGATGATTGTGACTTATTTACATCATCATTCGGAGCAAGGGTTTTATCGCCCTCTCCTAATGTATTGCCTGCCAGTACATGAGCCCGATTGGCAATCACTTCATTGACATTCATATTGCTTTGTGTTCCCGAGCCAGTTTGCCATATGACTAAAGGGAATTGATCATCGAGTTTTCCGTCTAAAATTTCATCACACACTTGAGCGATCAAGTCTCTTTTGGTAATGTCCAAAACACCTAGCTCATGATTGGTATAAGCGGCTGCTTTTTTTAAATAGGCAAAACCATAAACAATATCTAAAGGCATAGACGCTGCTGCTCCAATTTTAAAATTAGAACGTGAACGTTCTGTTTGTGCGCCCCAATAAACATCTTTGGGAACCTTTACTTCTCCTATGGTATCTTTTTCAATTCTAAATTCCATTCCTGTAAATTTTATTACAAAAATAAGGTAAAAATTGCCGTTGCTCTCCTCATTTTTTTGAAATAAATCTTCTTTTCTTATTGTTTGTCCGTGAGAAAAGAATTAATTTTGAAATCAAATTGTAGGATATGTTTGAATTTGATCAATACCTTGGATTTCTCTCGTTTTTAACGATCTTAACCATAGGCTTCTGGCTGATGATATTCTTGTTGACTTTTGTGATCCCTTACTGGTTAACAGGCG
>WTJB01000297.1:4353-9882 GCA_011526335.1 Candidatus Arcticimaribacter sp. | reverse complement strand
GTCTTTATTATTTCTCATCTTCTTAAGCACCACGTTGGTCTTTGCGCAAACCGAAGCACAACTCCTTGAAGAAGCTGAAAGCCGAAACATCACTTCCCAACAAGAAGCTTTGGCCGCTTTGTCTGCTCAAGGTATTTCAGAAAACCAAGCCCGGCAACTGGCCCGAATGCGAGGAATTGATTTTGACTCTTTCTTGTCCACTTATTTTTCAAGCACCTCCGCTTCGCAAAACGAAGAAACTGCATCTGTTCTTCCGGTAGTTACCGAATTGGTGGTAGACTCGCTCCCCACGATTTCTTTACCCGAGGGACCAGAAAAAACGACCTCAGTTTCTTCTACCTATTTTGGCTATGAAATATTTGACCAAAACCCCTTTCGGGAAAAAGAGTATTTGGTGGGCAATATAGATGAAGGTTATGTCATTGCGCCAGGCGATGTACTCCGCATTATCATTTTTGGGAACAACAGTTTGGAATTTGAAGCTAAAGTAGATTTAAACGGAAACATCAATATTCCCAAGTATGGGGTTTTTCAAGCGTCTGGAAATCGGTTTAAAACGGTTAAACAACGTCTAACGACCTATTTAGGGAAATACTTTTCTGGCCTGCTTACCCAGCCCCAGAACACCTTTATCGATGTGTCACTTACCCAAATCCGCCCTGTTAAAGTATCGGTTCTAGGGCAAGTCAATACCCCAGGTCCTCATTTGATCAACGGGCTAGCTTCCGTTTTAAACGCTTTATATGCCGCAGGGGGCGTAAAAGAATCAGGATCTTTACGTGAGGTTATCGTCTATAGAAACAATCGAAAAATACGCACGGTTGATATTTATGAATACATTACCACAGGACGTTTAAAGAATGACCTTCGCTTAACCTCCAATGATGTGGTTTTTGTCCCCAATCGGTTAAGTAGTGTTGTCCTAGAGGGGACCGTAAAAAAGGAATCGATCTATGAGGTAAAAAGCGATGAAGGCCTTACCGATCTTTTGGCATTTTCTGGCGGTCTACTTCCGGATGTAGACGTGCAAAAAGTAAACATTGAACGCATAACGCCTTTTGAAGATCGCCCCGCCACCCAAGTCTATAACCGTTTTTTAACGACAGTAGATTACAGTGCATTAAAAGCAAAGAAGCAAAAATTCACTCTTAAGGATGGGGATAAAGTAACCTTCTTTCCCATATTAACCGAGGTAGAACAAACCGTTACCATTACAGGAAGCATTCAGCAAGCAGGAAGTTATGCGGTATCTACCTATACCAACCTAAAGGATTTAATTCTAAAGGCCGCCAAAGGTCTTGCTCCCAATACCTATCGTCAAAAAGTAGACATACAACGCGAAGACAAAATCGGGAATTATAGCTTTCAAACCTATAACCTTCAAGCCGTTTTGGAGGGTAGCGTAAAGGTGTCTCTTCAAGAGCGTGATCGGGTTCGTGTGTACAGCCTAGAAGAAGTAGCGGGTCAAAAGACGGTCCGTATCTCAGGGTTTGGAGTAGAAGAAGAGACCGAAAAAGTACTTTTTTGGCGCGAAAATCTTTCGGCTTTTGACGTTATTTTTGAAGCTACACCTTTTGAAACGACCGATTTTAAACGACAGGTATTGACCACCCGTTTGGATGTAAGGCGCTACAATGCGGAAGCCAAGCTTTTTGAAAACATTGCTCTTTCATTAGAAGACCTATCTCGTTTAAAAGCATTTATGTTACAACCCCAAGATCAAGTGCTGCTATACAGCCGTGCTGTCATCGAACGAACCAATCCAATGGTTGCGGTAGTGGGTTTTGTTCAAAAAGCGGATACCTTAGGGTTGGAAAAAGAAATGGTGGTGGAGGATGCTCTGCTAAAAGCGGGGGGCTTTCTAGAAAATGCCGATAAAAACCTTGTGGTTATCAATAGAGAAAAATTTGATATTGTTACGGGGCAATTATCGGAGCGGTATAGCTATACTCTAGACCAAGATTATTTATTGGGGTTAAAAGAAGCCCCGCAGAACCCGTTTTATCTCCAAGACAAAGACATTGTATCGGTAAGAAAAGCAGCCGGCTATCAAGATCTAAAAAATATCATTGTCAGTGGAGCAGTGGTCTTCCCAGGAACCGTTGTCTCCGAATACGAATTGGAAAGTTTTGAAGCTGTAATCAATAAAGCAGGCGGATTAAAAGAATCGGCCAATCTAAAAGCCTCCTATATCCTACGAGAAGGAAAACCCCTGGCTGTAGACTTATCTCAAGTATATTCAAAAGACTTTTTACAAAGTGGAGATCAGGTCATTATCGCCGAGAACAACGGAACAGTAGAAACGCTAGGGGGGGTAGAAAATGAATCTCTATTCGTATGGGCAGAAGGAAAACGCGCTAAATATTATCTTAGAAACTCTGGAGGGAAAATTGCCAAAGAAGGAGGCAAAGCTTATTTGATTCTTCCGAATGGAAAAGCCAAAAGGATCAGTCTCTTCAAAAACCCCACAGTTTTACCCAATTCCAAAATCATGGTCAACCGAAAACCGATAAAGGAAAAACAAGAGGGTAAATTCTTGGATGACTTTACCCGTATTTTTGGTGTCATCACAGGAACACTAACGACCATTCTTCTCACCCAAAGACTATAAACATGGAGAACCCAATACAGGAAGACGAAATCGATTTATTGGCCTTGCTACAACAGCTATGGGGAAAACGAATGTGGATTGTAAAAGTCACGGCTTTGTTTGTGGTACTCGGCGTTGCAGTAGCCCTGTTTACCCCGACAAAGTACAAGGCAGAGACCGTATTTATTCCACAGGTATCTGAAAGTGGAGGTACAGCCTCCAAATTAGGGGGCTTGGCTTCCCTAGCAGGCATCAATCTGGGCGGGGCGTCGGATGGCATGAGCATTCCACCATCGCTATACCCTAACATCGCCTCAAGTATCCCCTATAAATTGGCCCTTCTAGAAGAAAACATCCAAGTCGAGGGAACAGAACAAACCCTACAAGCCTACCTTTTGGTACAGCCCAAGTCTTTCTTTTCAGGATTATTTTCGCGTGCTTCCGAGGAAGAAGAACAGATTTCTTCGGTTGTATTTCAGCTTACCCCTGATGCCGAAAATTTAGTAAAACAGTTGGGGGAAATAGTTTCCGTCTCTGTAAATGAAAAGGAAGGCTATGTCAGTTTAAGCGTTTCGTGGAAAGACGCATTGATTTCAGCTCAAATAGCCGAAGCTGCCAAAAACTTATTGCAACAGCAGGTAATTGCCTACAAGCTAGAAAAGCTTAACGACAACCTTACCTTTACCGAAGCGCAGTATACAACCAAGCAAAAGGAATTTGAAGTGATTCAAGACCGGTTAGCCTTATTCAAAGACCGCAACCAAAACATCAATTCCTCTCGCTTTCAAAGTCAGTTACAACGTATTCAAGCGGAGTATGATATTGCCCTAAGCGTGGTTCAAGAATTGGCCAAACAACTGGAAACGGCTAAACTGCAGGTCAACCGCGATACACCGATCTTTACAGTAATCGAGCCGGTAATTGTCCCACACGAGAAAGATCAACCCAAACGAAAGCTCATCGTATTGATTTGGGCTTTTTTAGGCGGAGTGCTCAGTTGCGGCTGGGTATTGATCGAAGCTCCTTTAAAAGACATATGGATCAAAATCAATAGTTGATGCTGCATTAAAAAAGAATACCCGCTTTCGAGCGGGTTTTTATGTTTTTGGACGATTCATTTAAGTCGCTCTCACTTTTGTATCTTCGTATAAGACAACAACACATTATGAAAGGCATTCTTTTGGCTGGTGGCACAGGTTCCCGTTTATATCCAATTACTATGGGGACGTCCAAGCAACTGATTTCGGTCTATGACAAACCCATGATCTATTATCCTTTTTCGGTGCTTTTACAGGCGGGAATAAAGGATATCTTGATTATATCTACTCCAGAAACACAAGCTGTTTTTCAGCAACTCTTTGGTGATGGAACTGCTTTGGGGATACAACTTTCCTATGCTGCTCAAGAAAAACCAGAAGGGATTGCGCAAGCGTTTTTGATCGGGAAAGAATTTATCGGGCAGGACGATGTATGTCTTATTTTAGGCGATAATATTTTTCACGGTCAGGGTTTACTTCCACTTTTAGAGAAAGCAAAAGCAACAGCTGAGGAGGAGAAAAAAGCCACGGTCTTTGGGTATTATGTGCAAGATCCTAAGCGCTATGGGGTTGTTGAATTTGATGCTATGGGCAAAGCCATAGGGATTGAAGAAAAACCCCAGAACCCCAAAAGCAATTACGCTGTAGTGGGGCTTTATTTTTACCCCAATGATGTCATTCAAGTGGCAGAAAATCTCCAGCCCAGTGCTCGAGGGGAATTAGAAATCACAGACGTCAATTCAACATATTTAGCGCAGGAACGGTTGCAAGTAGCCCAATTAGAAAAAGGCTTTGCTTGGTTGGATACCGGCACCCATGATTCCCTTTTAGAAGCCGCCAATTACATACAAACCCTGCAAAAAAGACAAGGGCTAAAGATTGGTTGTATCGAAGAGATTGCCTTTGATCTTGGGTATATCGATGCGCAACAACTCAAGCGATTGGCAGCACCTATGGCGCAAAATGAATACGGTCGTTATTTATTAAATCGCCTGAAATCGTGAAGGTTTTAGTCACCGGAGCCGAGGGCCAACTAGGGAAATCACTACAGGCTACGGCAAAAGATTTCCCCCATTTTACCCTACTATTTAAAAATCGATCAGAGCTGGACATCACCGATGTCACGGCGGTTGAGCATTGTATACAAGAACAGCAGATCGAAACGGTCATCAATTGTGCTGCTTATACTGCTGTAGATTTAGCAGAAAACGAAAAGGAAAAAGCCCATGCCATCAACGTAGTGGGGGTAAAAAATTTGGTGCACGCACTAGAGCGCGTCAATGGAAAGCTTATCCATATTTCTACGGATTATGTTTTTGACGGAAAAGCCCACTCTCCCTATAATGAAACCGATCAAAAAAATCCCCAATCGGTCTATGGAGCAACCAAAAGCCTAGGGGAAGACATTGTTTTTCAATCCCAACTGGAGGCTATCGTTGTTCGGACTTCTTGGGTGTTTTCGCCCTATGGAAATAATTTTGTAAAAACCATGATCCGCTTAATGCGGGAAAGAGAAAGTGTCTCTGTCGTAAACGACCAAATCGGGCAGCCAACCTATGCCCCCTTTTTAGCCAAAGCCTTGCTGCAGTTGCTCAATGCTCAACATCCCCTTTCAGAAAAAGGGAAGTGTTATCATTATGCGCAACAAGGCAGTTGCAGCTGGTTTGAATTTGCAGAGGAAATTCAACGGCTTTCCCCTTTTAGTTGTGCAGTTCACCCCATTGCTACAGAAGATTTTCCTACCCAGGCTCCTCGACCGCAATACAGCGTTTTATCTACTGCTAAGATCCAGACCGATTTTAATCTGACTATGGTTTCGTGGCAAACGGCTTTGAAAGCCTGTATGGATACATTAAATTTAGCCATATGAATATACTCATCACTGGCGGAGCGGGCTTTATT
>WTJB01000297.1:0-4343 GCA_011526335.1 Candidatus Arcticimaribacter sp. | reverse complement strand
GGATCACATCTGGTGCGTCATTTTGTAGCACACTATCCACAACACAATATCATAAATATTGATGCGCTAACCTATGCAGGGAATTTGGAAAACTTAGCCTCTATTGCCGAGGCCGAGAATTACCATTTTGTCCAAGCCGATATTTGTGATCAACAAAAAGTTGAAGAAGTTTTTGCTACCCATGCCATCACCCATGTGATTCATTTGGCAGCCGAGTCGCATGTAGATCGTTCTATAGCAGACCCCTTGGCCTTTGCCAAAACCAATGTTATGGGGACTTTAGTCTTATTGGAAGCGGCACGACACTTTTGGAAAGACAAAAAAGAAAATTCTTTTTTCTACCATATTTCTACCGATGAGGTCTTTGGGGCTTTAGGCGATACCGGCTATTTTTCTGAAGACAGCCCTTATGCCCCTCGTTCTCCTTATTCAGCTTCCAAAGCCAGTTCCGATCATTTTGTAAACGCTTATGCCGAAACCTATGGTATGCCGATCAAAATATCCAATTGCTCAAATAATTATGGGCCCCATCAATTTCCGGAGAAACTGATTCCTTTATGCATCCAAAAAATAAAAAATCAAACCCCCATCCCGGTATATGGTCAGGGCGAAAATGTCAGAGATTGGTTGTATGTTTCAGATCATATCCAAGCCATACAAACCGTTTTTGAAAAAGGCGCTCTTGGAGAAAGCTATCTTATTGGCGGAAATAATGAATGGAAAAATATTGATGTGGTACAGTTGCTGGTAAAAATTGTAGATGACCTTTTGGGGCATCCTGTTGGTCATTCTCAACGACTTATCCAATTTGTTGCCGATCGTCCGGGACATGATTTACGTTATGCCATTGATGCCCAAAAAATCACTCGAGAACTGGGTTGGAAACCCCAATACACCTTTGAAAAAGGCCTTCGGGAAACCGTGCAATGGTACCTCAGTCATCCGGAGGCGTTGTAATTTCAAAAAATATTTACAGAGTAGACGGGCAAACATAGTCGGATATCGGCAACCCCGTGTCCAAAATGGCTTTAAACCCACCTTCCACATTTACAAGGTTGTGAATGCCTCTTTTCTTTAATACCGATGCTGCAATAACCGAACGATACCCTCCGGCACAATGGACGTAAAATGGCGCATCAGAGGGCATTTCGTTCAAGTATTGATTAATGTAATCTAAAGGGGCATGAAAAGCATTGGTCATGTGCTGAGATTGGTATTCCCCCTCCTTGCGCACATCAACAACGGTGGGATTATTTGTTTTATATTCTTTTTCAAATTGAGCAGCAGAGATGCTTCTAAGCGAATCGGTTTCCTTTCCTTCGGCCTTCCAAGCCGCCAATCCTCCCTTGAGGTAGCCTAAGGTTCGGTCAAAGCCAACACGAGATAATCGGGTGACGGTTTCCTCTTCTCTTCCTTCAGGACAAACCAAAACAATGGGTTGCTGTACATCCTGTATCATCGCCCCCACCCATGGGGCAAAACCGCCATCTATTCCGATGAATATCGATTGCGGGATGTGTTCGTTTACAAAATCGTTTTGATGGCGTACATCCAAAACGAGGGCATTTTCATTTTCTACCAAGGCTTCAAAAGTGGCAACGTCTAAAGGGCTCGTACCCCGATTCAAAACGGTGTCGATGTCTTCATAGCCTTGTTTGTTCATTTTAACATTCAGGGGAAAGTATTGAGGGGGTGGAAGTAGACCGTCGGTTACCTCTTTGATAAAGTCTTCTTTCGTCAGATGGGCTTGCAATGCATAGTTGACCTTTTTTTGGTTTCCTAAAGTGTCGACAGTTTCTTTCATCATATTTTTACCACAGGCAGACCCAGCGCCGTGTCCCGGATATACGGTTACTTCATCCGCTAAGGGAAGGATTTTTGTCTGCAAACTATCGTACAACATTCCCGCGAGTTCATCTTGGGTAATTTCTTTCCCTTTCTGAGCCAAATCAGGTCGACCGACATCTCCAAGAAAAAGGGTGTCTCCACTAAAAATAGCATGATCCTTCCCCTCTTGATCCCGAAGCAGGTAAGTGGTGCTCTCTAAGGTATGCCCAGGGGTATGCAGTGCTATTATTTTGAGTGCTCCTAAAGGGAAAACTTGACCATCCTTTGCTTGAAGAAAATCAAAATCAGGAGCTGCGTTGGGACCGTAAACAATGGGGGCACCCGTTTGTTTAGACAAGGTTACATGCCCACTGACAAAGTCTGCATGAAAATGTGTTTCAAAAATATATTTCAATTGCGCGCCGTCCTCTTCTAGTTTTGCCAGGTAAGGGGCAGTTTCCCGTAGCGGGTCTATGATGGCGACCTCGCCTTGACTTTCAATATAGTAGGCCCCTTGAGACAAGCAACCGGTGTAGATTTGTTCTATTTTCATCTTAAATTCAGCTTAAGTCAATTCTTTTAAAAGTATTCCTATTCCCATCAATAAAACAAACCACCCAAAGAGTGCCTTGAGTTTTTGTCCGGTGATGTAACGATTAAAATATCCTCCTATAAAGATACCCAACATGGATAAAACAGAAAAAAGAAGAAGGAAATTCCAGTCAATGGTTATGTGTTGAAGATCCCCCATAAACCCAATTAAGGATTTGATGGCAATGATCAGTAAGGAAGTAGCAACGGCCTTTTTGATGGGTAATCCTCCCAAAAGAACAAGGGCAGGGATGATCAAAAACCCTCCTCCAGCACCTACAATCCCAGTAACAAAACCTACAACGATTCCCTCTAAAGCGATCCAGACAAAGGCTGCTTGATTTTTGGTTTTCGAGCTGACTTTTTTATCACGTATCATGGTTACTGCCGCCAAGATCATAATGGCCGCAAAAAAGACCATAATGAATACCTCCTTGGTAAGCACCAAAGTCTCGCTTTTGTATATTATTTCGGGGATGTTAGGAACTACCATGGCTCGCGTCATATATACAGCACTGAATGCAGGCAGAGAAAAAATAAACGCCGTTTTAAAATCCACTAGCCCTAAACGGGTGTTTTGAATCGTGCCAAAGAGTGCTGTTATCCCCACCAAAAAAAGCGAATAGGCCGTAGCATCAACAGGATTGATGTTTAGTAAATAAACCAACAAAGGCACGGTCAGTATCGATCCACCGCCACCGATAAGGCCTAGCACTACCCCGATGAGTAGAGCGCCAACATATCCAAAAAATTCGATTGCTTCCATGGCTTATTTTGTACAAATGTATGCCTTGGGGCAGTAAGAATATGTAACCTATGTTACAGGAGCTGAATTAAGTTGCGATGGAGTTGAATTTTTTGTTCCGACTCCATTTTTTTAAGTAAACGCGAGATTACAACTCTACTGGTGTTTAGGTCTTCTGCAATTTCTTGATGGGTAATGGACAATTGTGCTTTGCCTTGTACATGCGCTTTTTCACTTAAATAGCGTTCTAGACGTGCATCCATATGACTAAAAGCAATACTGTCTATGCTTTCTAGCATTTCCATCATTCGACTGTGATAGCTGTTTAAAATAAACTTTCGCCAGCTGTGGTATTTTTTCATCCATTCCTCCATCTTATGTATCGGAATCATCAGAAGTTCTGTGGAGGTTTCTGCAATGGCATAAATTTCACTTTGTGCATCTGCCATACAGCAGTTTAACGTCATCGAACAGGTCTGCCCCTGTTCTAAATGATACAACAAAAGGTGTCCTCCGTTTTCATGCGGACGCATTACTTTGATATTACCCCTTATTAAAATGGGCATATACTTTAGGCTTTGTCCAGGGCGAATCATTTCTTCCCCTTGTTCCACCTGTACTCGTTTAGCTGTGGTGTTGATTTCTTCTGCCAACTCCTTTTCTACAGGAAAACCAAAAAGAGTATTTAATGCGATATCCATATCTGTAAAATGCTACATAAAGATAGTTTTTTTGATAGAGCTATCCTTTTCTTATGTAAAAATCGATTTCCATATGATTTCTTTTTTTTTGTTTTTGTACTTTGGAAAAACAATTGAATAAACTTTAGCATACTTCCAATGACCAATGCCATCCGCTATACCCTTTTTAAATACAGTAAAAAGTATTTAAACAAGTTGGGGATACACGCTTTTGATGCCCAACTGATGGTCCCTAGAATGACCACAAATGAATATCTTTTTTTTGCTTCTTTTTTAAAAAATCACGCTACAGCTGTGTATTGTGAGAGTGGGTCCGGAGGCAGTACGCTAATGGCAGAAAAAATCTTTTCAGCAATCCATTCTTTTGAAACAGATGCGGGTTTTGTAGCCTATATGAATGGCTTGTTAAGTAAAAGCAAGGTAAATCTAATCCCCGTAGGCCCTACAGGAAAGTTTGGGTATCCTACAGAAAAATCAGC
>WTJB01000235.1 GCA_011526335.1 Candidatus Arcticimaribacter sp. | reverse complement strand
GTTTCGGCTGTCAAAGGGCTATCAATATGGCGCACCAAAGATATCGGGATTTTTTCGCCATCCGCTGCCGTTGCCCACAGACGTTCGGATGTATAGTTTTCTTTTTTAAATTCCCCGCCTAATACTTGCTGTTCTTTTAATACCTTTTTCTCCCCCGTTTTCATGTCGTACTCCATCACAGAAGTTGGGGTCGTCATGGCATTATAAACATAACGCAATTGGGTGGTATCAAAAGAAATATTTGTTGAGGTATAAGCCGTATACGTTTCTCCATCCATAGGCAAATAGTAATCCTGCTTTCCCTCCCAGTCTTGAATACGGATTCTAGACAGGCCTTTGCTCCGCTCTGTAACCACCCAGTATTCTTTAAACAACTCGATATCCTCCAACAAAACGTCTTCTCTATGCGGCAAGAAATCTTCCCAATTGTCTTTTGATGGCGATAAAATGGGTGTCCGCATTATTTTAAAGTTTTCCGCTTCATCCCCATTGGTCATGATATAAAAATGAGGCCCAAAATGAGACACACTGTATTCTAATCCTCGGATTCGTTTTTGTATGTATTGAAACTCTTCTAGTGGAGTGGCGGTGGACAAAAACTGATACTCTGTCGTCAGTGTACTAAAGGATCCAATAAAAATGTAGTCTTCTGATTTTGAACCAAAAACGTAGGTCGAAAAGGTATCGTCTTTTTCTTCAAAAATCATTGTATCATCAGCACTGCTTTGGTGTATATCATGCCGAAAAATAGCGGAGGATCGAAGGGTTACGGGATCTTTTTGTGTGTAAAACAAATGGCGGTTGTCTTTTGCCCAAACACTCCCCCCCGTTGTATTGGGAATAGAGGTGTCTAAAATCTCTCCGGTGAGTAAGTCCTTTACCTTAAGGGTATATTGTCGTCGAGATACCGTATCGATCCCAAAAGCCACTTTTGTGTTGTCTGGACTCACATTAATTCCCACCAACCTAAAATACTCATGCGCTTGGGCCATAAGATTGCAATCGAATAAGATTTCTTCTTCTGCCTCAAGCACTTCTTTTTTTCGGGTGTATATGGGATAATCTTTTCCTGTTTCAAAACGGGTAATGTACCAATATCCGTTATAAAAATAGGGAACCGAACTATCGTCCTCTTTTATCCGAGACTTCATTTCCTCAAACAAGTCCTTTCTAAGTGATTCTTGAGCAGGGGTAGATTTTTTGTAATAATCATTTTCTCGCTCCAAATAGTCAATCACATCTGGATTCTCTCTATCGTTTAACCAAAAATAATTGTCGACACGAATATCATCATGCATTTTAAGCTGATAGGGCTTAATGTCTGCCAAAGGAGGCTTTAGGTCGGGATTTTTCTGCATCTGCTTTTCTGTTTTACAAGCGCATGCGAAAATAAGGCAAATCCAAAGGATTTGAATACGAAATTGAGGCATTATTTTTAACATAACAGATCATGGTTTAGAGTTGAGTTTTATCAAGTACTTCCAATACATATGCATGCATGGACTCGGTATAATCGCGGTGGGTAACAAAACGCAATTTGCCCCCTCCCATGCTTATAAATTTAATGTTTTTTTGGCTTAATTTTTCAAAAAAGGTATTTTCTGAGGTGGCATTTTCCAATTCAAAAATCACAATGTTGGTATCTACTGGGGCTACGCTCTTTACAAAGCTTTTCTTCAATAATGCGGCTTCTAATTCTTTGGCTTTGATGTGGTCGCTTTTCAAATCAGCCAGTTGATGATCCAGGGCATAGGCAGCTGCTGCGGCAAGATAACCCGCTTGTCGCATGCCTCCACCAAGGACTTTCCTTACCCGTAAGGCCTTTTCCATATGCAGCTTACTCCCAACCAACACAGAACCTATTGGGGCTCCCAATCCTTTACTAAAACAAAGCGAAAGGGTATCAAATAGTTGGCCGTATGCTTGAGCGTTGGTGTTTGTCGCTACTAGGGCATTCCACAAGCGAGCTCCGTCCAAATGAAGCGCTAAATTTTCTTCACGGCACAAACTTGATATTTCTTGCAAATTCTCCATGGAATAAAAGGCTCCTCCCCCCTTGTTGGTGGTATTTTCTATACAAACCAAACTCGTTTTAGGGGAATGGTAAAAGTCCGCAGGATTGATTCTTGCCTTTATCTGTTGTGCCGAAATGCGTCCTCGATCGCCTTGGATGGTGGCACAAGAAACTCCGCTATTGAAACTTACTCCGCCACCTTCATAGTTAAAAATATGCGCATAATGATCGCAAATGAGTTGTTCTCCGGGTTGTGTATGCAATTTTATTGCCGTCTGATTGGCCATTGTACCCGAGGGAAAAAATAAGGCTGCCTCTTTTCCAAAAAGGGTGGCTACTTTTTCTTCAAAAGCATTGACGCTTGGGTCTTCTTTAAAGACATCATCGCCTACCCTGGCCTCCTGCATTGCCGATAACATTCCATCAGAAGGGCGGGTTACCGTATCGCTAATTAAATTTACTTCCATAATAAAATCCACTGCATGATAAATTACTTCCAATAGGTGATCCATCGGGGATTTTAGGGGCGTTAATTTCTTCCTCTGCTTCAGGATGATTTAAATACGCTTCCAATTGCTGAAGATGATAATGCTGAAAGGGAAATTGTTTTTGCT
>WTJB01000154.1 GCA_011526335.1 Candidatus Arcticimaribacter sp. | reverse complement strand
TTTCTACCGTTAGAATTTGCAGTACTTGCTCTTGATTCTCTATCGCTTTCTGGAGTATAATGTTGCTGATCGGCTACTTTTTTAGACCCACTCAATGCTTGTTGTTTATTCTTCTTCTTTTTGTCACTATTTTTCCTATCACTATTATTTTTTTCTTTTGCTTTTGGGCTTCTAGTGCAGTCAAAAAAGCATTGAGCCCTGTGCCCAACCCCACTTCAAAAACCGTAATCGATTCCATTGAACCGGTTAACCCACCATGGAAATACAGTCCATTTTTAATATAAACATAGTTTGCTTCTTGTACTGCTCCGTGATGTGAATGATAGTATTCGTTTAGCGCAGGCAAATAAAGTGTAGGACTACCGTCCCCAGTTGTATATCTTTCTTTTTTAATATTTTTCATTTAAACATCATTCAAAATGCATTTTTATTGCCAAAGTCCCCCCTAAATTAGTAAAAACACGGGAGGTGAAAATTTGTTTACCTCCCCTATTTCAAATCGTAAATTTAATACTACTTTAGAGTAGAAATTGATGCATTATGGACATTACGCGCATAAAAAAATCGAAGATAGATCAAATTGATTTTGACCATTTAGCCTTTGGTGAAGTATTCACCGATCATATGTTTGTATGCGATTATCAGGACGGTGAATGGCAAACCCCTACAATCGTTCCCTATCAGCCTTTGCAGCTAGACCCCTCTTGCAGTGTGTTGCATTATGGACAAGCGGTCTTTGAGGGAATGAAAGCGTACAAAGATCAAGAAGGCCAAGCATGGCTGTTTCGCCCTGAAGAAAACTGTAAGCGCATCAATACATCGTCAAAAAGGTTGGCGATTCCTGAATTTCCTGAAGCGTATTTCCATGAAGGACTTACCCAATTATTGGCCCTGGACCATGCGTGGATCAAACCCGGGATGGGAAATTCATTGTACATACGACCTTTTGTCTTTGCGAGTGAACCCGGCGTATCGGCTTCGCCGTCAAATGCCTACAAATTCATGATCATTTGTGCCCCGGTAAATGCTTATTATTCTGGTGAAATCAATGTATTGATTGCAGAAGAGTATTCACGTGCGGCTAGTGGAGGTGTAGGCTATGCCAAGGCAGCTGGAAATTATGCAGCCTCATTTTACCCCGCAAAGTTGGCCCAAAAAGAAGGATATCAACAAATCATTTGGACCGACGCTGCTACTCACGAATATCTCGAGGAAGCAGGGACGATGAATATCTTTTTTCGCGTCAACGACCGTTTGATCACCGCCCCCGTTACCGATACTATATTGGACGGAATTACACGGAAAAGTGTCATTCAGATAGCCCAAGACATGGGCATCGAAGTAGAGGTACGCCCAATCAAAGTAGCCGAAATCATCGAAGCCCATCAAAAAAATCAATTGATTGAAATTTTTGGTGCTGGAACGGCTGTAGTCGTAAGCCCCATCAGCAGCATTGGCTTTAGAGGAAAACGCTATTCCTTGCCAAAAACAGATGAAAGCCACAGCTATGCTGAAAAAATTAAAAAACAAATATTAGGCATCCAATACAACACTGCCCCAGACCCATACGGATGGAGAAAAGCAGTGGACGCTACTATCGATTGATGATTTTTTTCAGATCAGGTTTAAAATAATTTGGCCCTTTCATCACCTTTCCATCTTCCCGATAAATGGGTTGGCCGTCTTCACCTAGTTTACTCATGTTGGAACGTTGGATTTCATCAAAAACATCTTCAATTACATGTTGCATGCCGTGCGAGAGAATGGTGCCACAAAGGATATATAACATATCACCAAGTGCATCGGCCACCTCAACAAGATCATTGTTTTTAGCAGCCTCTAAGTATTCTATATTTTCTTCTTCCATCAATCGAAAACGAAGTTCTTTAATACGGTCTTGAAGTTTGACTGTTGGAGATGATGCCACATCCAATCCAAAGGCATCGTGGAAATCTTTTACAGCTTGTAATTCTTTTTGAATCATAAATTCTGGTTGTTATGCTTGAGTTTGTCTAATTTAGACTAAAATTTTATCAATGTTTAGTCAGGGTCAACTTCTCTTTGCACTTTTTTTTGTGGTGAGTTTTACCACCATCATTATCATTATGTATCGAAAAGATGCTGTAGGACACAAAATACATTACCGAGGAACGTACAAAATCCTTCTAGGGTTTATTCTTGCCATTGTGGCGCTCTTTCTCATTAAAGTGTTTGTTCATTAAAATTGTCTCGATATGATTGCAATCCTACGTGGACTTCTTATTTTTCTAGGCTTTGTACTCACTTTTGGACTTGCACTAAAAAAAAACACCCCTCACCACTATCATCTTATCATTTCAGAAAAAATGTCGATGAGTTCTCCCAAAGAAAAATGGGGCATGCATATTTTAAACACAGTGCCCACAGCGACACAGACCGCCAACGGCTGGAAATGGGAACTTGAACATAAAAACTCCGAAGGCACAATTGTGCAAGAAACTTGGGAAATCAATAAAAAAACTCAAACCCTTCGTCTGGCTCTTCAGGTAGACCCAACGTTTTATGTTACCCTTTTTTTGAGATCACCCATCGATCATAATGCGATGCGAGAAAGTGGAATCGTATTGTTTGAAAAGACAAGGGAGCAATTATTGGA
>WTJB01000115.1 GCA_011526335.1 Candidatus Arcticimaribacter sp. | reverse complement strand
GAAATAAAGTACTCAAGAATTGAAAGACCTTCTTTAAAGTTTGAAAGAATCGGGTTTTCAATGATCTCACCCCCACCAGCAGTAGATTTCTTAGGCTTAGCCATAAGACCACGCATACCGGTTAACTGACGAATCTGTTCTTTAGATCCACGAGCACCAGAATCAAGCATCATATATACAGAGTTAAATCCTTGTTGATCTTCTCGGATACGCTTCATAGCAAGTTCAGTTAGCATTGCGTTGGTAGAAGTCCAAACGTCAATCACCTGGTTGTAACGCTCGTTATTAGTGATCAGTCCCATGTTATAGTTACCCATGATACCATCTACTTGAGCATTTGCCTCTTCGATCATCTTGGTTTTTTCAGCAGGGATAATAATATCACCTAAGCTGAAAGAAAGACCACCTTTGAAAGCGAACTCATAACCCATCTGCTTGATACGATCTAAGAACTCAGCAGTTCTAGGAACATCAGTTACTTCAAGGATACGTCCGATAAGATCACGAAGCGCTTTCTTGTTTAATACTTGATTGATGAAACCAGCTTCTTCAGGAACTACGTTATTAAATAACACACGCCCTACAGTGGTTTCAATTATTTGAGGTACTAACTCACCTGCCTCGTTGAAATCCTTAACGCGGATTTTAATTGCAGCATTAAGGTTTACTCGTTTCTCATTGAAAGCGATAACTACCTCTTCAGGAGAATAGAAGGTTAACCCTTCACCTTGAACAGGAACTTCTGGGGTAGAACGTCTTTCTTTGGTCATATAGTACAAACCAAGTACCATGTCCTGAGAAGGTACCGTAATTGGTGAACCATTGGCAGGGTTCAGGATGTTCTGAGAAGCCAACATTAATAGTTGTGCCTCTAGAATCGCTTCTGGACCTAATGGTAAGTGAACCGCCATCTGATCCCCATCAAAGTCAGCGTTAAATGCCGTACATGCAAGTGGGTGAAGACGAATTGCTTTACCTTCGATTAATTTAGGTTGGAAAGCCTGAATACCTAAACGGTGAAGTGTAGGGGCGCGGTTAAGAAGAACTGGGTGACCTTTGATCACGTTCTCTAAAATATCCCAAACAACAGGCTCTTTTTTATCGATAATCTTCTTCGCTGATTTAACGGTTTTTACAATACCGCGTTCAATCAGTTTACGAATGATAAAAGGCTTGTATAGCTCGGCAGCCATATCTTTAGGTAAACCACACTCAAATAATTTTAAGTCTGGACCAACAACAATAACCGAACGAGCCGAATAATCTACACGCTTACCTAATAAGTTTTGACGAAAACGACCTTGCTTACCTTTCAATGAATCAGAAAGTGATTTAAGCGGACGGTTTGATTCTGTCTTAACTGCAGAAGCTTTTCGTGTGTTATCGAATAATGAATCAACAGCCTCTTGAAGCATACGCTTCTCGTTTCTTAAGATTACTTCAGGAGCTTTAATCTCGATGAGTCTCTTAAGACGGTTATTACGAATAATTACTCGTCTGTATAAATCATTTAAATCTGAGGTAGCAAAACGACCGCCATCTAGAGGTACAAGCGGACGTAATTCTGGTGGAATTACAGGAACTACTTTCATGATCATCCACTCCGGCTTATTCTCACGATTAGCCTGAGACTCACGGAAAGACTCAACAACTTGTAGACGCTTTAACGCCTCGGTCTTACGTTGCTTAGAAGTCTCTGTATTGGCCTTATGGCGTAATTCATAAGATAAAGTCTCTAAATCAATACGTTGAAGTAGTTCGATCAAACACTCAGCACCCATCTTAGCGATGAATTTGTTTGGATCTGTATCTTCTAGGTATTGGTTCTCTTGTGGAAGCTCATCAACAATGTTTAGGTACTCCTCTTCAGTTAAGAAGTCTAGCATCTGAAGGTCTTCACCTTCGGGTCCCTTTGCAATACCTGGTTGAATAACCACATAGCGCTCGTAGTAGATGATCATGTCAAGTTTCTTCGAAGGAAGTCCAAGAAGATAACCTAACTTGTTTGGTAATGAACGGAAATACCAAATATGAGCAACAGGAACTACTAGTGAAATGTGTCCAACACGATCACGACGAACTTTCTTCTCGGTGACCTCAACACCACATCGATCACAAACGATACCGCGGTAACGGATACGCTTGTATTTACCACAAGCACACTCGTAATCCTTTACAGGACCGAAGATACGCTCACAAAAGAGACCATCTCTTTCAGGCTTGTGTGTACGGTAATTGATGGTTTCAGGCTTCAGTACCTCACCTCGAGATGCCCCAAGGATAGACTCAGGTGAAGCAAGACCAATCGAAATCTTATTAAATCTTTGCTCAGTTGTATCGTTAACTCTAGCCATAATAACGTAAAGCTTTGTTTAATTAATGTTTAGAATTATTCTTCGAGACGAATATCGAGTCCTAATCCTTTTAATTCGTGCATAAGAACGTTGAATGATTCAGGTAGACCAGGCTCAGGCATAGTCTCCCCTTTCACAATCGCTTCATAGGTCTTCGCACGACCTACTACGTCATCCGATTTAACGGTTAAGATTTCTCTTAGCGTAGAAGAAGCTCCATAAGCTTCAAGTGCCCACACCTCCATCTCACCGAAACGCTGACCACCAAACTGAGCTTTACCAC
>WTJB01000134.1 GCA_011526335.1 Candidatus Arcticimaribacter sp. | reverse complement strand
ACCAAAATGTAGCAGTAGACGTTACGGCTTTAACGGTTTATCTGAAGAAAAAGGGGATGAAAATCGGTTTTGGGGCCATCGGAAAGGGCTATGCTGCAGACCGTGTAAAAGCGCTTTTACAAGGTGTAGGGGTAGCGGCTGGTCTAATCAATGCCTCGGGCGATATGCAAGCTTGGGGGACGCAAGCCAATGGACAAGCTTGGTCGGTAGGAATCATTAACCCTTTAAACAAGCAAAAGGTTTTTTCATGGTTTGACCTAAAGGACAGAGCCGTCGTTACCTCAGGAGATTATGAACGATTTGTTATCCTAGACGGTAAGCGTCATGGTCATATTATTGATCCCAGAACGGCAAAGCCCGCCAAAGGAATAATAAGCGCTACTGTATTTGCCCCTAAAGCTGAATTAGCCGATGCCCTAGCCACCTCAATTTATGTTCTAGGGAAAGAAAATGGAATGTTTTTGATTGATCAACTGCCTGAAGTTGAAGCCTTGATGATTGATGATCAGGGAGAAATGATCTCTTCGAAGAATTTGACATTTGATACCTATGAATAAAAATAGCTTAGTTGTCGTTTTTGGATTACTGCTACTGCAGGGGTGTGTAGCGGTAAAGAGTTATGATAAAGTGTATATCAATGACGCCGACATGAAATTAAAAAACTGTCTTGCCGAGCGCTTTGAGACTAATTTTCAAATCTACCGCGAAGCCGCAGCAGGGGCGAACGGCGGAAAAACTGGAGGAGGTTGTGGGTGTAATTAATCGTTTTCTTTGTCTGTGCTTTTGTCTTTTTTCTATGGGCTTGTTTGCACAAGAAAAAGACAGTTTGGTAGGCTACCAAAAGAAAGTGCTGTCTAATGTTGAGGTAGATTTTCTGATGAGTTATTACGAACAATCTGGGCAACATGCAGCAGTAACGGGCGGAATAGGAAACGAAGATTTAACCAATTATACTCCCACTGTAGTTGTTAGAATTCCTTTGAATGAAGATGATGTTTTAACGGCCGACGTAGGGCTTTCTGCCTACACTTCTGCAAGCTCTAGCAATGGAAATCCATTTAACCAAACAGGGGCCTCAGCAGCCTACCAAGACCAAGTTCCCAGGGGGAGGGGGAATAGTGGAGAACCGACAGGATCTCCTTGGGTGGCCTCATCGGGGGCATCCAGAAAAGATGTGCTGACCAGTATGAACTTTGTTTATGCTCACAGCAGTGAAGATAGAAATCAGCTCAGTTCGGTAAACCTTGGAGGATCATTTGAGTACGATTATGAATCGCTTGGAATGGGCGTAAGCTATGCCCAATTATGGAACGAGAAAAACACAGAGCTTTCTTTGAGTACCTCCTTTTATTTTGATCGTTGGAAACCCGTTATCCCAACCGAAATGCATGAATATGAACTTTTTGGAGACAACTTTTTGATTGCGGACCAGAGTTATTTTTCTGGGGTGGCGGTATTGAACGCTAATGGGGCAAGCGTTATCGGATACAATCCTAACAACTTTACTTCTTTAAGTACCGAAAAAAGAAACTCCTATTCGGCTTCTATTGGGTTCTCTCAGATTTTATCTCCTAGAATGCAATTTTCTGTCTTTGCAGACATTGTTCGTCAAGAAGGTTGGCTGGCCAACCCATTGCAGCGGGTTTATTTTCAAGATCGTCCCAATTTTTATATCGGCAACCCGAATGCGATTGGGGATTACCAAAGCGAGGAAAACACAACGGTTTTTCATTTGGCTGATGACATTGAGCGCCTACCAAAGAATCGACTAAAAACACCTATCGGGCTTCGGTTCAATTATTACCTCAATGAAACTGTAGTGGTTCGATCGTACTATAGGTACTATCAAGACGACTGGGGAATTCGAGGAAATACCTTTCAGTTAGAACTTCCTGTTCGATTTGGACTCAGTTGGAAGCTTACCCCCATCTATCGTTTTTACAATCAGACTGCAGCGACCTACTTTGCTCCCTATGATCAGCACCTTTCTACGGCTTCTTACTATACCTCAGATTACGATCTTTCAAAATTTGACAGTCACCAATTGGGGTTAGCGTTGAGTTATACATCTCTTTTTTCGGAATGGAAAATCTTAGATTTTGGCATAAAAAATATTGAGTTCAGATGCTCAAATTATAACCGAAGTGATGGTTTGAATGCCTTTATTGTCTCTTCTGCTTTCTTGTTCGTTTTAGACTGATCCTAAAGGAATATTGGTTTAAAATGAGTAAATTTGTACCCTATGCTGGAAAAACTTCAAATCATACAACAACGCTTTGATGAGGTGTCTGACCTGATTATTCAACCCGATATTATTGCCGATCAGAAGCGTTATGTTCAACTCAATAAAGAGTATAAGGATCTTCAAAAGTTGGTTGATAAAGCCAATGAATACAAAACCCTAACCTCTAACCAAGAAGAGGCCGAAGAAATCATCAAAGACGGAAGTGATGCTGAGATGGTAGAAATGGCTAAAATGGAATTGGAAGAGGCCAAGGAAAAATTACCTCAATTGGAGGAGGAAATAAAATACTTATTGATTCCCAAAGATCCCGAAGATGCCAAAAATGTCGTTGTTGAAATTCGTGCCGGTACCGGTGGAGATGAGGCCAGTATTTTTGCAGGAGATTTATACCGTATGTATACAAAATACTGTCAAGATCAGAACTGGAGTGTCAGTTTGGTAGACAGTAGTGAAGGAACGGCAGGGGGCTTTAAAGAAGTTATTTTTGAAGTTTCTGGAGAAGATGTGTACGGAACAATGAAGTTTGAGTCGGGTGTTCATCGTGTACAGCGTGTACCCCAGACAGAAACCCAAGGCCGTGTTCACACTTCGGCAGCAACTGTCATGGTGCTTCCCGAGGCAGAAGAATTTGATGTAGAAATAAACATGAACGATGTTCGTATAGACTATTTCTGTTCTTCGGGTCCGGGCGGTCAATCGGTAAATACGACCTATTCAGCCGTACGTCTTACCCACGAACCTACGGGAATAGTGGCCCAGTGCCAAGACCAAAAATCACAGCATAAAAATAAAGACAAGGCTCTAAAAGTATTGCGCTCTCGTTTATACGAATTAGAATTGTCTAAAAAGTTAGAAGCCGATGCCCAGAAAAGAAATTCTTTGGTGTCATCGGGAGATCGTTCTGCAAAAATTAGGACATACAACTATCCGCAGGGAAGGGTTACGGACCATCGTATTGGTCTTACCCTTTATGATTTGCAAAACATCATAAATGGGGATGTACAAAAATTAATTGACGAACTGCAGCTTTTCCAGAATACGGAGAAACTAAAAGAATCTGGAGAAGTATTTTAAATGGAAATAAAGCAGTTAGTTCATCAAATAAAAAAGAAACGCTCTTTTTTGTGTGTAGGTTTGGATGTAGATCTAGAAAAGGTTCCTTCCTTTATTGCCTCAGGGCCAGATCCTCTTTTTGATTTTTCAAAGGCCATTGTTGATGCAACCGCTGCCTATGCCGTTGCGTTTAAACCCAATATTGCTTTTTTCGAAACCTATGGGCCTGAAGGAATGGATGCCCTTAAGCGTACGATGGATTATGTCCATACAAAGTATCCAGACATCTTTACCATTGCTGATGCCAAACGTGGGGATATAGGCAATACTTCCACGCGTTACGCCAAAGCTTACTTTTCGACTTTTGGTTTTGATTCCATCACCGTTGCCCCATATATGGGAAAAGATTCCGTAGAGCCTTTTTTGGCTTTTCAAGATAAACACACCATTTTACTCGCTTTGACTTCTAATGCAGGCGCATCAGATTTTCAGTTTTCTGAAAGTGATGGAAAGCCTTTGCATCATCATGTAATTTCAACAAGCCAAACGTATGAAGGGGCAGATCGGTTGATGTACGTTGTAGGAGCCACCAAGGCTTCTGCCTTAAGTGAGATTCGTAAACTTATCCCGAATTCCTTTTTGTTGGTCCCGGGTGTTGGGGCACAGGGCGGAAGTTTGGCCGAAGTGGTGCAGCACGGAATAACCCCAGAGATCGGTTTATTGGTCAATTCTTCTCGTGGTATTTTGTATGCCAGTCAAGGAGAAGATTTTGCTGCTGCTGCCGCTGCACAAGCCCAAGCCTTGCAGGCAGAAATGGAACAACTAATGCGTCAACATCAGCTCCTCTAATGTTAAACTACTCCCTATATAAAAAAGAGGAAGGATTGCCTTGGGTTACTTTCGTCCACGGGGCAGGAGGGAGCTCTTCTATTTGGTTTAAGCAAGTCCGTAGTTTTTCATCAAAATTCAATTTGCTTTTGATTGACCTTAGGGGGCACGGTGCGTCTAAATCTCCGATGACCTTGCAAAAGAAAGAATATACCTTCGATTCGATTGCTAAGGAAATTTTAGACGTTTTAAATCATGAGTCCATAGCTAAATCTCATTTTATGGGAATTTCGTTGGGGACTATATTGATTCGTACTTTGGCAGAAAAAGCTCCCGATCGCGTGCAAAGTATGATTATGGGGGGAGCTATTTTAAACCTCAATACCCGTTCCAAGGTATTGATGCATCTGGGTAACGCTACCAAATCCATTGTTCCTTATATGTGGATCTACAAGCTTTTTGCCTTTATCATTATGCCCTATAAAAATCATAAGGAGTCCCGATCCCTTTTTATACGCGAGGCAAAAAAACTCTATCAAAAAGAGTTTATCCGCTGGTTTAAATTGACCTCTGAGATTCTCCCAACCCTTCGGATATTCCGTCAAGTGCCTTTAAAAATTCCTACGCTTTATGTGATGGGGGAACAAGACTATATGTTTTTACCCTCGGTAAAAGAAGTAGTACAAAAACATGAAATGTCAGAATTACAGGTTATTCCTTCCTGTGGTCATGTGGTCAATGTGGAACAGCCCCAGACGTTTAATTCTATCACCTTAGGGTTTTTACAACGGTTTTAAGAAAAGACAACCGTCTTGTTCTGGTACACCATTACTTTACGTGCTGTGTGCAGCTGAAGTGCTTTGGATAAAACAATACGTTCCAAATCTCTTCCTTTAGCAATAAAATCTTGAATTGAATTTAAGTGCGTTACTCTTGTGATATCCTGTTCAATGATGGGGCCCGCATCCAATTCTTCGGTAACATAATGGCTTGTAGCTCCAATGATTTTTACGCCCCTTTCGTAGGCAGAATGGTAGGGTTTAGCTCCAGGAAAAGCGGGTAAGAATGAATGGTGTATATTGATGATTTTGTCTTTGAATGCTGCAATTAGTTTAGGCGATACGATTTGCATATAACGGGCCAAAACCACAAAATCAACGCCATGTGATTGCAGTAACTTTAGTTGTTCTTTTTCGGCTTCCGCTTTATTTTCTTTGCTTACTGGAATATGGTAAAATGGAATGTCAAAACGTTTCGCAATGGGCTCTAGATCTGGATGGTTGCTAAGTATAAAAGGGATTTCGACCTGTAACTCTCCAGATTCTTTTCGGGCTAAGATATCATAAAGACAGTGGTCGTATTTTGAAACGAAAACAGCCATTTTTGGTTTTTGGTCGTTTTCGAAAAGATTGAATTCCATAGCATAGGCCTCGCCTATAACTTCCTGAAAGTTGTCTATAAAAGATGATTTACTGAAGTTTTTCTCTTTTAACTCACACTCTAAGCGCATAAAAAATATACCCTGAACACGGTCTACATATTGATCGATATAAACGATGTTTCCTTTGTTTTGGTGGATGAAATTTGTAACAACTGCAATGATTCCCTTTTTATCTGGGCAGTGCATATTTAGGGTAATTCTTTTCATGACTCAAAAGTAATGAATAGTATAAAAAAAAGGCCTCTTAATTTATCTTAAGAGACCTTTTTTTGTATTAACTAGTAATATTAGAAGCTATATATCGCTGCAATGACAAATGAGGCAAGGTTGTCAGCAGTTTCAGAAGGAGAGATGGTGAAAATCTCTTCTGAAGCTGTATCAATTCGGATTTCAGGCTTTAAGATAAAGTTACCACTTGTGTAGCTACCTGTAAGTGTAATTGACGTATTGTCTGCTTCGCTTACACTTCCAAAAGCTCCTGTAAATCCTTCTGTTTCAGAGAAAATTTCTCCACGCACTCCGAAAGTAAAGCTATCAGAGAAGCTGTACTGAGGGTAAAGCGCAACCCCAGAAAAACCAGCATCATCAGCAGCATCTGCAACAGTAGCATTGATGCCTAAGAAGAAGTCGTCAGACAAATCAAATCCACCTGTAAAGTCAAATTGCGTGTAGTCGCCTCCAGCCAAAAGGTTGAGGTATTGTCCTTTATAGCCCAACTGTACTCCGTACATATACTCTTCGAAGGCAACGGCATTGCTGTTGTCGTCAATGTAAAAGTTACCTTCTGTATAGTCAGTTTGGTTGAATACCCCTAACATCAAAGAAAAGTCATCTGATAATGCAAAATCAGCCTTTACCCCTGTATGAGAAAACGGACCATAAGAGAACATGTAAGAAGTAGAGTAGTTAAAGTTGGCTACGGGTGAAATTACTTCGTATCCTAGGAAAGTGTTGAAGTTACCTAAGGTTAAAGTCACCTTGTCGTTCAAGTTGTAATATGCATATAATTGGTTTACGATGTTAGAAGATCCAGTAGATCCGAAAACGGCTTCGGTACCTCTTGGTCCAAAAACCAAGTCGGCAACAAATCCAGACTTTTCACCTTCGTAGCCAATAACTACATTTGCCATCCCAAGTGCAAAACCTGGAATTTGAGCAAAAGATGTTCCAGGAGCTGTCAATTGCTCTTCTGAAAAGTTACTTCTATAGTAAGTATCAATTGATCCGCTGATGGCAAAAGTGCTTTCAGCTTCTGTTTCTTCTGTAGCAGGAGTCGTTACTTCTTCTTGGGCATAAGTAAATGCATTGGCAAGAAGCGCTATAATTACTAGGGTTGATTTTAAAGTTTTCATATAAATATAATTTTTGATAATTTTTTTAATTAGTGTTGGTTCATTCTAAAGTCAGCATAAGCGTCCATTCCGTGTTCAGCTAAGTCAAGACCTTTCAATTCTTCTTCTTTGTCTACACGTAGTCCGATAGTTTTCTTAACGATAAGAAGAAGGATAAAAGATGTTATTACACAAAATGCTCCTACGATGGCTACACCAGCCAATTGGATTAAGAATTGATCTAGTCCTTTCATGGCTCCAAATAGACCCACAGCTAGGGTTCCCCAGATACCACAGATTAAGTGAACGGCAACCGCACCTACAGGATCATCCAAGCGGATTTTATCAATTAACGCTACACCCAATACAATGATAACACCTGCGATGGCACCAATGATGACAGCATCCATAGGCCCCATTTGATCGGCACCGGCAGTAATTCCAACAAGTCCTCCTAAAACTCCGTTCATAAACATAGTCAAGTCGTAGTTTTTGTAAAGGATGTTTGAGAAGACAGCAGAAGAAACTCCACCCGCTGCAGCAGCCAAACAAGTAGTCACAAGGGTTAAAGAGGTTAATTCTGGGTCTGCAGATAAAACTGATCCCCCGTTAAATCCGAACCATCCTAACCATAGGATAAGAACTCCAGCAGATGCAAGAGGAAGGTTGTGCCCTGGGATCGCTAAAGGTTTTCCATTCGCGTCAAACTTACCAATTCTTGCACCAAGAAGATAGATAGCCACAAGTGCAGCCCACCCTCCAACAGAGTGTACAAGTGTAGATCCAGCAAAGTCATAAAAGCCCCATCCGTCTAGGAATCCAGCTCCCCATTTCCAAGAGCCTACGATTGGGTAAACCAAACCTACGTAAAGTATAGCAAAAAGCATAAAAGCGCTTAATTTGATACGCTCAGCAACCGCTCCAGAAACAATTGTTGCAGCCGTAGCAGCAAACATTCCTTGGAATAAAAAGTCTGTCCACCAAGTGTATCCACCCGATGCATAATCTACCGTCATCCCTCCTTCAGGAGCAGCGATACCGAATCCAGCGAATTTTAGTATACCTAAAGACCCTTCTTCAAAACCAGGGTACATTAAGTTAAAACCACCGATGGCATACAAAAGTAGCCCTACAGTGATCACGAAAAAGTTTTTAAATAAAATATTGATGGTGTTTTTTTGACGTGTCAATCCAATCTCTAAGAAAGAAAATCCTAAGTGCATAAAAAACACAAGTGCTGTACAGATCATCATCCATACATTGTTAGCGGTAAAAAGTGCTGTAGTTTCCATATAATAATAAATAAAGTATTGTCAGATTAGTTTAAAGTTTCTCCACCACGTTCACCTGTACGAACACGGATAGCTTCTTCTATGGGAGAAACAAATATTTTTCCGTCACCTACTTTGTCCGTAGCTGCTGCAGAAGTAATTGCTTTGATAGTTGGCTCAACAAAGTCATCATTAACAACAATAGAGAGATATCTTCTCTGGATGTCAGATGTGCTGTAGGAGATTCCACGATAAACGTGTCCTTCTTTTTCGTTACCGATTCCAGTAACGTCCCAATAGCTAAAAAAGTTTACCTCTACTTTGTGTAGAGCATCACGAACTTCGCTGAATTTGGATTTGCGAATAATGGCTTCAATTTTTTTCATATTCCTATGATTTTGATTAATAACAGCACAAAAATATGACATGAAACAGTTATACCCTAAAAAAATAGGGGGTGTAAATATTATTTTTATGTTTTAATGAAATATACCCCTAATAAAATGAGGGATACATATTTTAAATAGAATAAATTATCATTTTCTAAATAAAACGATCTATTCTGCACGGATATGTTAATGAATAATGGATTAAAACTGTTTTGCCAACAGTATTCCTAAAGAAATAAAGAGAATGCCCAAGCCCATGCTGGTCATAGAATAAACCAAAGGAGAGTAGATGGAGCTTTTAAATAAGGTAACATTTTCAAGGATAAAACTGGAAAAAGTAGTCAGTCCACCCGTAAAGCCAATTATAAACAAGAAACTAGCAGGATCTTTAAATGCCCCCCATTTTTCTAGGGTACCTACAAAAACACCAATCAAAAAGCAGCCCAGTACATTCGCACATAATGTACCTATTGGATATAGCGTACTTAGGTTTTTTAGCAGTTGTTGTATGCTATAACGAAGACAACTTCCTAGGCCTCCTCCAATAAATATATAAATGAATGCTTTCATGTTCTTATTCTTTTATTGCCAAGATCAATTCTGTTTCCCATTTATATGGATTGGATTCGTTTTTTCTATTTCGAGGGTAACGTTCCATAGGCGGATACCCCAGGGTATATCCATTTATGTTTAAACTGTCTTGCAGTTGTTGCCAACTTTTATCAAGCCTTTTCGCTGTTCCATGATGGATAAGACTAATATATTTTCCTCCTTTATATCTTCTGCATCGGATTGTTTTACTCTGTGTATTGTAATACCTGCCAACGGGCAAGGCAAAACGCCAGACTTTCTTTCCTCCGAAACTAAGAGGATAGACCATAAAAGGATCTCCTTCCGGAGGTATTTGACGCTTTTCTGCAAATGCAATTAATTCGCTTTGGGCTGCGGCTATAATGGTGTCGTTAGGAATACTGTCCCATTTTTTTTCAAGCGCCAAATAGTAAATAGGAGCAGAGCGCTGGATACCCTTCCAACTTATTCGGTGTTGATCGTATTGCTTTTCTATTGCATGAAGTTCTTCCTTTAAGTATGATGAAAGTTTTCTCTTGCTTTCGTATTGCAGAGTTGGATTTAGCAGCCCGTACAACTTCATCAACATATTCTTCTCACCATAAACTTTCAATACAATTGTTTTTTTTAGTGTGTCGAGTTTATAGCTTATTTGGTGTTTTCCGTAGTAATTGTCTTCAATAAAGAACGTTTTAGCATGATCAACAAATGAAGATTTAAGGGAGGCTGTATTTACCTCCCACGGAAAGAAAGTGACTAGCGGTCCGGATTGAAATGCTTTCTGGATTTCTTCCTTAATGTAGGGGGTTGGATAACAGT
>WTJB01000271.1 GCA_011526335.1 Candidatus Arcticimaribacter sp. | reverse complement strand
AAGTAGCAACATCTACGTCTATATTTTGGTATCCCATATTTTTGGTCGCTTCTTCTAATATTTCTTTGGGCGGCCAAGCCATAGTTCTCCCATCAAACTTCCACACCTTGTCCACTGCGGCATAACTTATGTCAAAAGCACCAGAAGTTTGTTTGGAGATCAGTAGACTACGCACAATAAGCTGAAGCAATTCTGTATCTACTTTGACGGGGCGAATCCCGGCATTTTGATTAATTCTACTGGTCTGAGAAGTGGGATCCCAAGAGGAGATCAACTGCTCAATACGGGTAATTTCCTGTATCCCCATATCAATCCATTGCTCTGCTTGAAGACTATCTTGAGCCACCAAGGTAATTTCAAACGAAGACCCCATGCGCTCAAAAGCACGGAAATAATTTTGTTGCCCCAATAATAGAAAAGGGAAAGAGCAGAAAAATAAAACGACTCTAAAAAGCATCTATCTGTTTGATATAATCGACTGTTTCTTTCTTTTCATATCCAAAATACCCCTTGATTTTGATCTTTTCATCAAAGACAACCACATAAGGAAAATAACCTTCTGGATTGTATTGTTCGGCTAAAATCGCATGTGTCTCTTTTAAGTCTTGTGGCAATTGATTCTTTTTTCGTTTTGGAAAATCTGCGCGGTATAACACATAATTTTTCTTTGCGTACGATTGAAAAAGGTTATCCTTCCAAACTTCTTTTTCTAGCTTAATGCACGGAATACACCAATCTGATCCAGAAAAAATAAGCAAGAGCGTTTTGTTTTCCGTTTTTGCTTTTTCTTTGGCTTCTTCCCAACTGGGTTCAAAGTTTTGAGCATTTCCTCCCAAATAGGCAAAGCATAACAATAAAGTCAAAAAGTAACGCATTTACGGTCTCGTTGTACGGTTATAGGCAAAACCTCCTTGTTTTCCCGTGGACCAAGAAGTAAGCTGAAGTTCCAAATACACATCATCTGTGATTAGATGCACCACAAAAGTTTGCCCCACGGCATTTTTAGGTTTCCCGCCCGTAGCATCTCTAAAGGACTGAAACGTCAAACTGGCAATATCATCAAAACTGCCTCTCGCCCACTCTGTATCTGCAGGGCTCGTTGCTGAATTTGCTGAAACCTCACTGACAATATTAAAGATTTGACCGTTTGCTCCACGTGTGATCCAAACATTATCGGTGATGCGATCTTGATTGGCTTCCTGCTGATGATCGGCACCATCTTCTTTTGTAAAGCTCATAGAAGCTCCCTCCCAAAGGGTCAATTGCGAAACATCTACCTCCGCCACATCGGTTAGTGTTATGGTAATGGTGATTTCTCTTGTTGCCGTTCCTGCAGTTATTCTTACGGTAGCCGTAAGTGTTGTTTGTGTTTCGTAGTCAAAGGCAGCGGCATCTCCTACCGTTATCGCTCCAGTAGTAGCATCAACAGCAAGAGCTCCTGTAACACTTTGGCTTACGATAGCATAGCTCAAGGATCCAGAAGAAGCACTGGCCTGAACCGTTCCAAGACTTGAGCCCTGGGCCATATTTTCGGCCACGGTTGCTGTAAAGTTTGTAGCTGTAATGGTAACTGGGGTTGTGGTGGCTGGTGGATTTTCTCCTCCACCTTCTTCTTTTGAACACGCCCCATAGACGAGTAGCATACATAGGATGTACGCTAAGTTAAATTTCTTAGACATAGTTTTTTATCGTAAAGATATTAAATAAATACTAGATAAAAATGTTAAGATTTAAGGGTAAACGAAGGTCCCTTTTTCAGAAGTAATGGTGAGTTTTTTCTCTGTAGAAGCCTCTACTCGGCCTATGATTTGAGCCGGGACATCAAAGGCGTTTGCGATCTCAATGATTTGTTTTGCCGTATTTTCTGGCACATAAAATTCCAAGCGATGCCCCATATTGAACACCTCATACATTTCTTTCCAAGCGGTTTGAGACTCTTCTTGGATTAATGCAAACAAGGGAGGAATAGCAAATAGATTGTCTTTGACGATATGCAATTGGTCTACAAAATGAAGTATTTTGGTCTGAGCGCCTCCACTACAATGCACCATTCCATGAATTTGAGCTCTATCGACTTCAGCAAAAATTTGTTTTACTATCGGTGCATAGGTTCGAGTGGGAGACAAGACCAATTTTCCAGCGTCTAGGGGGCTTCCTTCAACCGGATCTGTCAGTTGTTTAGATCCCGAATAAATCAATTCTTTTGGCACAGCAGCATCAAAGGTTTCAGGATATTTTTCCATTAGGCTTTTATGGAATACATCATGACGGGCCGAAGTAAGTCCATTGCTTCCCATACCCCCGTTGTATTCCTTTTCGTATTTCGCTTTTCCGAAAGACGCGAGGCCTACGATAACATCTCCTGCTTGAATGTTGGCATTGTCTATAACATCTGCTCTTTTCATTCGCGCCGTTACGGTAGAATCTACAATGATGGTCTGCACAAGATCTCCCACATCAGCCGTTTCTCCGCCCGTACTTTTTATATGAACATCAAACTTTGCCAGATCTTCAATCAGTTCTTCGGTACCATTGATGATCGCCGACAACACCTCTGCCGGTATTCTAGCTTTATTCCTTCCAATGGTTGAGGAAAGCAAAATATTGTCTGTAGCCCCAACACATAAAAGGTCGTCAATATTC
>WTJB01000274.1 GCA_011526335.1 Candidatus Arcticimaribacter sp. | reverse complement strand
CAATAAGACAATCTTTAAATTAGAAATAAAACCTAAAAATTGAAATGTTGTATAGGATTCTTCTGGTCTTATTAACGGTATTATTTTCATCCCCTTTAAAGTGTCAAGTACTTAATCAGGTAGCCATAAGTAATAACTATATAAGTTCAAATTTACCAGGGCAATTTGATACGTTAGAAAACCCTTTTTTATGTGGACTATTTGAACAGGGTTATTTTAATATGGCACTTCATAATGGAGGGAGTTATGAACCTAATGTTGGAGACTATATTGTATATAAAGATGAATTTCCTATTCCTTACACCTTTTTAACAGATACAGAGGGTTATGCTTTAGTCAAATTGCGAGACTTCAATAAGATAGCGGAAGTTAATAAGTCAAATGGTCAAATCGTTTCCATCTACAGTTGTACCTCAACACAGGTAGTCTCTCTTCCTCCTCCAGCTATTTATTTTGAAAACGGTACTTGCAAATGTCCAACGGCTACAATTGGTGATACGGAGGTTATCGGTGGAATAACTTATACTGTCGTTGATAACACTACCATTAGGACTGAAATTGCAGCCAATAATATTAATCTCTGTACTTCGCAAGTGACCGATATGAATCGATTATTTCGAAATAATACAACATTTAATACAGATATTGGGTTCTGGGATACATCTAATGTTAGCAATATGAATGAAATGTTTCAAACAGCATCAGCATTTAACCAAGATATTGGAAGTTGGGATACCTCTAGTGTTACTCAGATGAATAGAATGTTTTCAGGTGCCTCAGCGTTTAATGCAGACATTGGCGGTTGGAATACCAGTAGTGTAACAGGTATGGATGGAATGTTTTCTGCTACATTAAATTTTAATCAAGATATTGGTGGCTGGGATACCTCCAACGTAACGTCTATGGATAGTATGTTTAACAACAGTCAATTTAATCAAAACTTGGATGGATGGGATATGTCTAATGTTACCAATATCTTCTATATGTTTGCGAACAGTACCGTTTTCAACGGAGAAATTGGAAGTTGGGATACCTCTAGTGTAACCAATATGCAAGGTGCTTTTTTTAATAGTACAGCTTTCAATAGAGATTTAGGTAGCTGGGATACCTCGAGCGTGACTAATATGTCAGCACTTTTTTCGAGGGCGAGTGCATTTAATCAGGATATAGGAGGCTGGGATACTTCAGGTGTTACGAATATGGGAGCACTTTTTTCAAATGCAATTTCGTTTGACCAAAATATAGGCAGTTGGGACACCTCAAATGTAACCAATATGCAAGAGATGTTCGGTGGTGCCTCTACATTTAATCAAGATATTGGCGGATGGGATACTTCAAGTGTTTTAAGTATGACAAGAATGTTTGAAAACGCTGTAGCTTTTAACCGAGATATAGGGGGCTGGAATACGACTAATGTGACAAGTATGGAATATATGTTTAACGGTGCGTCATCCTTTAATCAAGATATAGGAAATTGGGATACATCCTCTGTAACAATAATGGCTTATACATTTAGTGGAGCTAGTGCATTTAATCAAGATATCGGGAATTGGGACACTTCGAATGTCATTAATATGGGGAGTATGTTCCAAGATGCAACTACATTTAATCAAGATATTGGAAGTTGGGACACCTCAACTTCAATAGATATGGCGTTTATGTTTAGTGGAGCAAGTTCGTTTAATCAAGATATTGGTAGCTGGGATACTTCGAATGTTGTAAATACGGGTAGTATGTTTCAAAATGCAATTGCCTTTAATCAAAATATAGGCTCTTGGAATACATCAAATGTTGTAATCTTTAGAAGTATGTTCTTGGGTGCTGTATTATTCAATCAAGATATCGGGAATTGGGACACTGCCAATGCTACAACAATGGAACAAATGTTTAGCGGAGCCAGTTTATTTAACCAAGACATCGGTAGTTGGGACACCTCTAATGTAACCGATATGAACAGAATGTTTAATAATGCTTCAAACTTCAACCAAGATATTGGTGGATGGAATACATCAAACGTGAGTAATATGGAACTAATGTTTACTCAATCAACATTTAATCAAGATATTGGAAGTTGGGACACTTCAAATGTCATTAATATGGATTTAATGTTTACTCAATCAACATTTAATCAAGATATAGGTGGTTGGAATGTTTCCAATGTGACTTCTATGCATAGATTATTTGAAGGGGCAAATGATTTTAATCAAGACATAAGTTCTTGGGATGTGTCAAATGTAACTGATATGAGTGAGATGTTTAGAAATGCGGGTTCATTTAATATGGACCTATCGAGCTGGGATGTGTCGAATGTCACTAATTGTGAAAATGTATTTTTAATTACTGCCACGAGTTGGACATTACCAAAACCCAATTTCACAAACTGCACCCCTTAAAGAAATACTGAAAGGCAAAAGTTTTACTTAGGACGTTGTCCCATTGTCCCAACCCTATAGAATTAAAAATGGGACAAGTAAAAATTAATAGAAATCAATTGCATAATAGGGCACTATCATATAATAATATGTAAACTAGTGTGTTGAAGCTAAATTGACTTAAATGTTTATAATAAGTCCAATATTAATTATTTGTCCCATTGTCCCACCCTATAGGGATGGGACGCTGGGACAAAAGAACTATTTTAATTTT
>WTJB01000044.1 GCA_011526335.1 Candidatus Arcticimaribacter sp. | reverse complement strand
TGTTTATGTGTATGATGCAGAAAAAATCAAAAGCCAATACCAGCGCTTGACCAAGGCATTTAGCGGTGTAAATCAGTTGCGATTGCACTATGCTACCAAAGCCTTATCCAATATATCTGTCTTAAAATATATCCAACGCCTTGGCGCAGGACTCGATACCGTTTCTATTCAAGAAGTAGAATTAGGGCTTGCTGCAGGTTTTGATCCCAGCAAAATCATATACACCCCCAACGGCGTTTCTCTTCAAGAAATTGAGCAAGTAGCCCAAAAAGGGGTACAAATCAACATTGACAACCTTTCTATCTTAGAACAATTTGGAAGTAAATACCCAGAAATACCCGTATGTATCCGCATCAACCCCCACGTAATGGCGGGAGGAAACAGCAATATTTCTGTAGGGCATATCGATTCTAAATTTGGAATTTCCATCTATCAAATTCCACATCTTCTTCGCATTACTGAAAACACAAAAATGCGGATCAATGGAATTCATATGCATACTGGTAGTGACATCCTGGACATCGATGTCTTCCTTCACGCGACAGAAATTTTGTTTGATACTGCCAAGAATTTTAAAAATCTGGAATTTATTGATTTCGGCTCTGGCTTTAAAGTTCCTTACAAATTTGGAGATATCGAAACCAACATTGAGGAATTGGGTGAGAAACTAAGCTTAAAATTCAATGCTTTCTGCGAAGCCTATGGAAAGGAACTTACCCTTGCCTTTGAACCTGGAAAGTTCTTGGTGAGTGAAGCGGGATATTTTTTAACCAAAGTAAATGTGGTAAAACAAACCACCTCAACGGTATTTGCCCAAGTAGATAGCGGGTTCAATCACTTGATACGTCCTATGCTATACGGCTCGCACCACGAAATAACCAACATCAGCAATCCAGAAGGGCGAGAGCGTTTCTATTCTGTTGTAGGTTATATCTGTGAAACCGATACTTTTGGGAGCAACAGAAAAATCAGCGAAATCAGCGAAGGGGATATTTTGGCGTTTAAAAACGCCGGGGCATATTGCCAAACCATGGCCAGCAATTATAATTCACGATTTCGTCCTGCAGAAGTATTATGGGTAAATAATCAGGCGCATCTTATCCGCAAACAAGAAAACTTTGAAGACATTTTGCGCAATCAAATAGAACTGGACTTTACAGCGCTAGAAGCCAAAGAAGCGACTGTCAGTGCCTAACTAATGACGCCAGATCCTAAGAGCTCGTCTTGGTGATACCAGGCAACAAATTGTCCTGCAGCTATAGCAGATTGCGGAGAATCAAAAAGTACGTATAAGCCGTCTGAACGTTGGTAGAGCATTGCTTTCTCCAAAGGTTGTCGGTAACGAATACGCGCTTCTACGGCTAACTGTTCTCCTTGAGCTAATTCTAAGTCTGTCCTTAGCCAGTGAATGTCATTAGGCAATACTTTTAATCCTCTTCGGTAAAGCCCCGGATGTGCTTTTCCTTGCCCCGTATAAATGATGTTTTCTTCAACATCTGTATCCAAAACAAACAGCGGCTCGACAGTACCACCAACCCCTAAGCCCTTTCGCTGTCCTTTGGTAAAAAAGTGTGCACCGTCATGGGTACCCTTCAGTTCGCCATCCGACAAAGCGTATGTAATCGGTGTACTGTGAAAAAGCAGTGTTTCCTCTAGACTAGCCGTATCCGAAAGCGATTTTGAATAATGGGGTGAGCTTGTAGGAATTTCAATGATTTTTCCTTTTTTGGGCTGCAATTTTTGCTGTAAAAAATCAGGGAGACGCACCTTTCCAATAAAACAAAGACCTTGAGAATCCTTTTTATTTGCTGTGATTAAATTTTGTTGTGCGGCTATTTCCCTTACTTCACTTTTTTGCAAATGCCCTATAGGAAAAAGGGCTTTGCTCAATTGATGTTGGGTAAGTTGACATAAAAAATAGGACTGATCTTTATTGGCATCAGCACCCGCCACAAGATGATACAACTGTTGTCCCTCTTGTTCGCTTTCGGTTTTTTGACAATAATGCCCTGTGGCAACATAGTCGGCCCCTAAAGAAAGGGCTATTTTTAAAAATAGATCAAACTTAATCTCACGATTGCACAGCACATCGGGGTTCGGCGTTCTTCCCCGTTGGTATTCTTCAAACATATAATCCACGATACGTGTTTTATAGTCTTCGCTCAAATCTACAGTTTGAAAAGGAATGCCTAATTTTTCCGCCACGATCATGGCGTCATTGCTGTCTTCTAGCCAAGGACACTCCGAAGAAAGGGTCACACTTTCGTCATGCCAGTTTTTCATAAACAGGCCAATAACGTTGTATCCCTCTTTTTTGAGAAGATAGGCCGCTACACTAGAATCTACGCCGCCAGAAAGTCCTACAACTACCGTTTTTGCCATAGCGCAAAGGTAAGTAAATACGGTTTGCTACAAGATTAACGCTTGCGTTTTTGTTTTACACGCTGTTGCTTTTCTGCTTCTTCCATCGCCTTTTGTAAACGCGCCGTGAACCCCCCTGCCTTTTTGGGTTTCTTTTTATTCTCCTCTAATTGCAGGTGAATTTTGTTTTCATCAACAATAAAGTTTTTGATGACAAGCATCAATGCGATTGTTAATAGGTTGGAAATAAAGTAATACAAACTTAAGCCACTCGCGTAATTATTAAAGAAAAACAACATCATTAATGGCATCAGATACATGATGATTTTCATGTTTGGCATACCGGGCTGTTGAGGCGCTTGCTGCTGTCCAGCCGTCATCATGGTATAAATAAAAATGGCAATAGACGCGAGTATAGGAAACAAGCTTACGTGGTCTCCATAAAACGGGATGGAAAAGGGCAAGGACAGTACCGAATCGTAGGAAGACAAATCATCTGCCCATAAAAAGCTTTTTTGGCGCAGTGCAAAGGCAACGGGAAAAAAGCTAAACAAGGCATAAAAAACCGGTAGCTGAAGCAGTGCAGGCAAACAACCCGCCATAGGATTTGCCCCGGCTTTACCATACAAGGCCATAACCTCTTGTTGACGTTTTACAGCGTCGTCTTTATATTTTGCATTGATTTCGTCAACCTCAGGTTTTAGCACCTTCATCTTTATTTGCGACAAGTACGATTTATAGGTCACGGGCGACATGGCCAAACGCACCAAAATCGTCATTACAATGATGGCAATCCCATAGGGTAAAAAGGAACTTAAAAAACTAAACAAGGGGGTAAAGACGGCACGGTTGATCCAGCCAAAGATCCCCCACCCAAAATCAACAATTTCTTCGATTCCAGATTCGTAAAGGGCTAAAGTTTTATATTCTGTTGGTCCAAAATACCATTGGTAATTTTCAATAAAATCGCCGGCTACTTCAAATTCAAAAGTACTTTCATAACGCTTGGTAAAACGCTCTTCTAAAGCACTTTCTCCAGAAAGATCTTCAGATGCAAATGCAACTTTTTCTATAGGGCGAGCAGGAATAAGAATTGAACTAAAAAAGTGTTGCTTATACCCTATCCACCTTACATCGCTTTCTTCTTCTTGGTCGGCCCCACTTAGAGACAGGTTATCTACCTTATCGTCTGCATAGGCATAGGTAAGTTCCGTATATCGGTTTTCGTACTCAATACTTCTAGAATTTCTAAAGGCATCTAGATCCCAAGTAAAACGATGTGGAAGACGATTATTTACGACCGTAGACAAGCCCTGAGATTGGATTGAAAAGTCCAGCACATATCCCGCATCATCCAGCGCGTAAACAAAGGCAAAAAATTGCTGAGCACCCAACTCGGCTTTTAATTGAAGTTCCGTTTTTCCGTCCTTCTTGGTCAAGTAAGGAGAAAAGTATAAATCTTGTGTATTTAAGGTTCTCCCGTCAAGGGTAGTAAATTGATAATTAATTTTTTGATTGTCTTGCACCAAAAACAAGGGCTTCCCTTGGTATTCTGTAAAGTTTTTAAGCTTAACGGTGTTTAGCTGTGCCCCGTGAGGATCGACAGCGATATACAATTCTTCATTTTCTAAAACCACAAGGTCTTCCCCATTGGGTTGTGCCAAACGGGCAAAATCTCCATAGGTGGCTTGATATTGCACTTGCTGAATAGAATCACTGACCACCCTAGCTTCTGGCGTGGCTTTTTCAACCTCCGTTTCTTGGGGAACTGAGGGTGTTTCTTCCACCGGTTGTTGATTGTACAACATCCAGGTCATGATAAGGGCTATCAATATAAATCCGATAAACTGATAGGGGTCAAACTTTTTTTCTTCCATAGGATAAGATCGCTAAGCGAATTTACTTTTCTTTTTTGTTTTGTAGGGCTGCAGAAATAAAAGCAACAAATAAAGGGTGTGGGTTGAGTACCGTACTTTTGTATTCCGGGTGGTATTGTACGCCCACAAACCAGGGGTGATCGTTATTTTCAACAATTTCTACCAAACCCGTATCTGGATTTACACCCGTCGCTTTTAGCCCAGAATCTTCTAAGGCTTTTTTGTATTCATTATTCAATTCAAAACGATGCCTGTGACGCTCTTCTATCGTTTTATCTCCATAGACCTCAGCCACTATACTGTTGGGCAACAAATCGCATTTCCATGCACCCAAACGCATGGTTCCCCCTTTATGGGTCACCTCTTTCTGGTCTTCCATTAGCCCAATGACAGGATGGGCACAAGCTGTATTCATTTCGGTAGAGTTGGCATCCGCCAAGCCCATAACGTTTCTGGCGTGCTCTATTACGGCCATCTGCATGCCCAAACATATTCCAAAAAATGGAATTTTATTTTCTCTGGCATATCGGATAGCATCTATTTTTCCTTCGATACCTCGTTCTCCAAAGCCAGGAGCAACCAATATTCCATCCAATCCTTTTAATTTTTCTTTCACCTCTTGAGTTTGAAGATGCTCGGAATGAATCGAGTGAACATTTACTTTGGTTTCATTGACGGCACCCGCATGGTTTATGGCCTCTAATATAGACTTGTAGGAATCTTGCAATTCTACATATTTACCAACCAACCCGATTTCAATGGTATGCTTTGGGTTTTTATATTTCTTTAAAAAGGCTTCCCATTCTTCTAAATCATGGGTTTTATTGGGATCCAGATTTAAGGTATTGAGCACTACCTGATCTAGTCCTTCCTCTTTCATCAACAGGGGAACATCATAGATGGTCTCTGCGTCAATGGACTGGATAACGGCCTCGGGTTTGACATTGCAAAAGAGGGCTAATTTACGTTTGATGTCATCCGAAATGTGGTGTTCTGTTCTACACACCAACACGTTTGCTTTTACTCCACTCTCCATGAGTGTTTTAACGGAATGCTGGGTAGGCTTGGTTTTTAATTCTCCGGCTGCAGATAAAAATGGAACAAGGGTTAAGTGAATGACCATTGCATTTTCATCCCCCAAATCCCAAATGAGCTGACGCACAGCTTCTATATAAGGAAGGGATTCTATATCGCCTACCGTTCCTCCAATTTCTGTGATGATGATATCAAAATCGCCTGACTGTCCCAACAAAAGCATACGCTCTTTGATTTCATTGGTGATATGCGGGACCACTTGAACGGTTTTTCCTAAAAACTCCCCGCGGCGTTCTTTCTCAATCACATTTTGGTACACACGGCCTGTAGTAACATTATTGGCCTGTGAGGTCTTTACATTTAAAAAGCGCTCATAATGCCCCAAATCGAGGTCTGTTTCTGCACCATCATCTGTCACGTAGCATTCGCCGTGCTCATAAGGATTTAAGGTCCCTGGATCTACATTGATGTAAGGATCAAATTTTTGAATGGTAACGCGGTAATTTTGCGCCTGCAAGAGTTTAGCCAAAGAGGCTGCAATGATCCCTTTTCCTAAAGATGAGGTAACCCCTCCTGTAACAAATATATATTTGGTTTGTGACATCCGGTTGTCTTGAATTAAGTTCGATTCCACCGGATTCAAAATTACGAAAACTATTTTGCTTTCAAGGGGTGTTTAAAGTTAATTCTTAAGTTCAGAAATGGTATACCCTTGGTGTTTTAGCATGTATAATCCTGCATTTTCCACTCCCCCTAAAGGACTTTTTTGATAGAAAAAACGGCTTTCAACATAATCCGTTTCTAGAGGAGGCTCGTGAAGTATGCTTTCCCTATAGGCCATCCTCAAAATCAAATCTAAGGTCACATCATAGCCCCGCGTAGATTCTTTTGATGGAAAGTCCCCATAAATTTTTTGAAATGCCTCTTTAAATGCCAATGCCGCTGGATGCGTTTGCGGAAAGGTTTCGTGAGCGTAGGTAAATCCTAAATTGCCCAGATGCTTACGCGAAATGTTTTTATCGTCATAGATACCCGTTTTTAGGGTAGTAAACAACTGTACATCTTTCCCCTTGGTTTTTTGTGCGTTTAGCATGGAAGTTACACTTACGGCAAATCCTAGGTTTTGGGTTTCAAAAATGACTTTATTGGGAAGAGAATCTACAACCAGAGAGTCCACAACATCGGGAACAATATAGCCCCCTTCTTTTTGATAAATTCGTTGAGCAAAGGGGAATTCTTTAAGCAAATTATCTCCCTCTTTTGTATTTATACTATCGGCAATAACGATGACATTTTGTGTACTATCTATAACCTTCTTGAGGTATTCGATCATTTTGAATCGCTTGCGTTGTTGCGGAACAACAGTTTGATAGACATTGGTGTTTCGCTTTACTTTTTTCGAAGATAAAGGATTGACCACAGGAGTATCAGAGGCTATTCTAGTCGAAACATAGTCTAGATTGGCGGGAATTAATGGACCAATAATTGCATCGGTTTGACTAAAATCTTCTTGCGCCAAAAGTTTTGCAAGACTTTGTTTGCTGTTTTCAGAGTCAAAAACCCTGCTGTTGGTTTTTATTCCAACAGAATCGGCCTTCTGTATGGCCAAAAGAGCGCCCATGTAAAAGTCCAATGCTATGGTGTATAAATTTCGTTCACTCAAAAGGGCTTTGGTCTTGGCAATAGAATCGAATTCAATGGTGTTGAGTTTAAAGGGCAATATAAAAGCGAGCTCCAATTCCTTTTTTTGAAATACAGAATCGATCAGGTTAACTTTCTCTACCAAAAGGTTTTCTTTTACATTGAGATTGCCTGTTTTTTTAGGAGAAATCTTTAAGACCATTCCTTCCTGCAGACCGGTTTGCTCTAAGGTCGGATTCAACAAAATAAGATCCGCTTGCGTTACACCCAATTTTTTTTCTAAACGGTAATAACCTTCTTTGGGTTTTACTTTGTAGTAGTTAAACTCTTCTTCTAGCGCTAAGGTTTCTTCTTTGGTTTTTTTGGGAACGACAATCTCTTGGCCAACTTTCAATCCGTCTTTTATTTGTGGATTAAGCTTTTCAAGTTCCTGTATGGTTATTCCGTACCGATAAGCCAATCGCCATTTGGTTTCTTTGGCTTGAACCAAATACCGCATCAAAGATTCATCTAAAGCAACGGGCTGGGGTTCTTCTTTTACACTATAAACAGGAATACGGATTTTCATCTTACGCTTTAATCCCATCTTTTCAACCAAAGGGTTGTACTCCTTTATCTGTTCTAGCGTAACGTTATATTGCCGCGATAGACCGTAGAGTGTTTCTTTCTTTTTTACCTTATGCTCAATGAACCGAATAGGTTTTTCTTGGGCATAAACCCCTAAACAAGTAGTTAAAAAAAATAGTGTTGCAAAGACAATTAAACGCATACCCCAATATAGTCAAAAATCATTCCCATTCAATGGTTGCCGGTGGTTTTGAACTAATATCATAGACCACACGGTTGACGCCCTTTACTTTATTGATTATTTCGTTGGATGTTTTCTGTAAAAAGGCGTAAGGAAGATCTACCCAATCAGCCGTCATACCATCGGTTGAGGTTACTGCACGTAGGGCTACACATTTTTCATAGGTGCGTTCGTCTCCCATAACACCTACACTATTTACTGGCAACAAGATGGCTCCTGCTTGCCAGACTTTATCGTATAAATTGTTGGTTTTAAGTCCTTCAATGAATAGGGCATCTACTTCTTGCAACATGGCGACTTTTTCTGCCGTAATGTCCCCAAGAATTCGGATGGCTAAACCTGGACCTGGAAAAGGGTGTCTTCCCAAAAGTTCTGGATCGATCCCTAAGCTTTTTCCTACTCTTCGCACCTCGTCTTTAAATAACATACGTAGCGGTTCTACGATTTTCAATTTCATATAATCAGGCAACCCGCCAACATTGTGGTGCGATTTAATGGTCGCCGAGGGACCATTGACAGATATCGATTCGATCACATCGGGATAAATGGTTCCTTGCGCTAACCAGGCAGCGCCTTCGATCTGTTTGGCTTCTTCATCAAAAACATCGATAAAAGCATTCCCAATAATTTTTCGTTTTCGCTCCGGATCACTTTCTCCTGCCAGTTTTTCTAAAAAGTAAGCGCTTGCATCGACGCCTTTAACATTGAGCCCCATGCCTTTGTACTGATCAAGTACACTCGAGAATTCATTTTTGCGTAACAATCCATTATTGACAAAAATACAGGTCAATTGATCGCCAATGGCATGATGCAATAAGACCGCAGCAACTGTAGAATCTACCCCGCCGGATAATCCTAGAATTACTTTTTCTTTTCCCACTTGAGCCTTGATATTTTCTAAGGTCATGGAAACAAATGAATCTGGCGTCCAATCTTGTTTTACCCCAGCTATATGCACCAAAAAGTTTTCTAGCAACTGCTTTCCGTCTGTAGAATGATATACCTCTGGATGAAATTGAATCGCAAAGGTCATTTCATTGTCAATACTGTAGGCCGCATTTTTTACATCGGCGGTGCTGGCGATACGTGTTGCTCCCTCAGGAAGGTCTTTTATGGTATCGCTATGACTCATCCAAACTTGACTACCAACCTCAATGTTAGTAAACAAAGGATTATTCCATATTTCTATTGTGGTAAGATTTGCTCTTCCGTATTCACGGGTGGCAGACGGACTTACTTTTCCTCCAAAAAAATGAGCGATGTATTGTGCGCCGTAACACACCCCCAGCAAAGGTACTTTTCCTTTTATTTTTGATAAATCAGGATGAGGGGCATCTTCTGAACGAACAGAATAGGGTGAACCCGATAAAATGACCGCCTTAAACTGGTCTATTGATTCTGGTGGATTGTTGTAAGGATGAATCTCACAATAAATAAACAGCTCTCGTACACGTCGTGCAATGAGTTGGGTGTACTGAGAACCAAAGTCGAGAATGAGTACTTTATCTTGCATGTGCAAAAATACAATTATTATAGGCTATAGTAGCCGTTGATATTAAAAAAAATATGTCGTTTCTATTTTAAAGTAATCCAAGAAAATGCTTGATGCATTGGATCCAAGGCCGCTTGTATCTGAGGGATCAACTCCTCTCCATAGACTACATAAAACGCTGAAAAATTATCGGTACGTTCTTGTAATGAACCATTGGGAAAAAGGAGATTATGCAGGCTTGCCAAACGTTCTACATGATCAGAAAGCTTGCGCTTTTGCGCCCGCAAGAGCCTGTCTTCCAACCGATCAATCCCTTTGAATTGTTTCTTTTTTTGTGCTGCAACGGCTCCTTTAAATGAAGCGTCCGTTTGTTCTACTAAGTCCTCGAGCTGTTTAAACTGAACCTCCAATTGATCCTTTAGAGAAGAAAGATCCAAATCTATATTGCTGATCTGCCTTACCTTTTTATTGATCAAACTGCTTTTCCCTAGAAATAAATCTGCCGGCGCGAGGTTTAATTTTTGCATCTTTTTTTCGTCTTTTTCATGGACGAGTACCGCTGAGTTGCGCAGCAAAAGGATGGGAAAAGGAACTGCATGAGCTGCAAAAAGAGATCGGAGTTGTAACCAATACGCCAACTCACCACCCCCGCCGATGTAGCACAGGTTTGGGAGTATAATCTCTTGATACAGGGGGCGTAATAAGGCGTTAGGAGAAAAGCGTTCGGGCTGTTTTTCCAATTCATCCAAAATTTCTGCTTTGGAA
>WTJB01000248.1 GCA_011526335.1 Candidatus Arcticimaribacter sp. | reverse complement strand
ATATTATTCGAGAAACCATGTAAATCCAACAGAAGTATACGAACCACACATGGTAAACTTACCCATCCCTCAAGGGGTATTAGATCTTTTAGGAGCCGGTTATCCTCAAAATGAAGGATATTTTAATAACTAATAATTAAATCAATGATTATGAAAACCAAATTTTTCTCTTTTTATGCCTTAATGGCAATCTTTCTTGTCGTTTCATGCGGCAAAAATGACGATGATGACGATACAGGAACGATTGTGATCGAAGTACCAGACGATACCGACACACAAGACCCTGTATTTATTGCAGCAGACCCCGACATTAACACGGGAACCTTAACTTTTGAACAAACTGGTCCGAGTTTTGCTTTGGAAAATGCTCAACCAGATGACAGAAGCCAAGGAAATTGGGGCTTTTTTGGAACAGTTGGTGAAAATAGTATCACTGTTTCCTACTCTGCAAATCCAGATGCTACTGGGGTGAATACATCTGCTAATGTAATTAAGGTTACAGAACCTGTGGGTGTAGAGTCTTGGGCTGGATTTTACTTTATGCTTGAAAATGCGATCAATTTTCCATCTGGCCAGGAGGCTATTGCTCTTGATTTTTACTCTCCAGGACCAAACCATAATGTTTTGCTTAAATTAGAAGATGGTTTGCCAAATGGTAGCGAAGAAAAAAAATCGACCGGTGACTTATTTGCATTAACAACAGGTTCTGGGTGGGAGACTCTAGTGTTCAATATTCCAGAAAGAAGTGGTGAAAGAAATGGAATTTACAACACTATCACAATGATTTTGGGTTATAATGTTGCGAATACCGCAGAAACGGCCTACTACGTGGATAATTTCAGATTTGCTGCTCCTGTAGAAGAAGTCGTAGCTTCTGCGCCAACAACTGCTCCAACGCCTCCAACGTATGATCCTTCTACAGTGATTTCAATTTTCAGTGATCAGTATACATCTGTAGAAAGTAATTTAAATCCTAACTGGGGTCAATCAACCATCGTATCTACAGAAACGATTGCCGATAATACTGTGCTTAAATACGAAAACTTAAACTACCAAGGGACAGAGATCACCCCATCCATCGATGTCTCTGGTAAAGCAAGACTTCATATTGACTACTTTAGTGGTGACGCAACTACGCTTGAATTTTTCTTGATCAGCCCTGATGGTGATGATGAAGGAGACGCTCCTGATGAAATCGGCTACGCTCTTGATGTTACATCAGCACCAGGAGAATGGAATAGCGTTGACATTGACCTTAGCCACTTTGCAAGCGTTGTAAATCTAGAGGATGTTTTCCAACTCAAAGTAACTGGAAATGGTGATGTGTATTTCGATAACATCTATTTCTATGGTGGTGGATCTGACTCTGGAACCGACAGTGTTGGACAATACGATGGTTCATTTGGCGGTGCTACTGTAACAGACGGTACATATAATTTCCCAAGCGGAGCTGAAGCTTGGGCTGGATTTGCGAATAACAACGCAGACATGTACCCTCTATCTTTCCCACATGGAGGACGTATCACGTTTACAGCTTCAGCTGTTTCTGCTGACGTAGCGGTTTACTTTAGATTTGAACGACTACCCTATCCTGATACTGAACCTTCATTTAATACAGGACAGGTTACCGTCAGTGGTAGCGAACAAAGAGAGTATACCGTTGAAATTCAACCTCAAGATGCAGAAAATACTTTCAGTTCAGCTCTAATGTATCTTGTAACGAGAGATGCTGAAGTGAATATTTCAAATGTTACAATTCGTGAGTATGATGCTCCTCCTTCAGGAACAAATTACTCGCCTTCCTACGATGGTACTTTTGGTGGTGCTACGGTGACTGCTTCTGGGACGTATAACTTCCCTGATGGTGCAGAGGGTTGGGCTGGATTTGCAAACAATAACGCTGATATCTATCCAATGTCTTTCCCAAATGGTGGAAGAATTACCTTTAATGCATCAACAGAAGGAACAGATGTTGAGGTATATTTCAGATTTGAAAGATTGCCTTATCCTGATACTGAACCCTCATTTAACACCGCAAACACAACAATTTCAGGTGTGGATGTAACTAGTTATACCGTTGAAATTCCTCCCCAAGATGCAGCAAATACTTATAGCTCTGCATTATTTTATTTGGTGACACGAAATGCAAATGTGACTGTTACAGATTTTGTAATCACTTCATTTGACTAAAAAAATAATTAGTTAAACTTAAAGCTATCCTGCTCACGCAGGATAGCTTTTTAATTGATAAAATATGGCTGTTAAACAAATAACTTACTTCATCGTTTTACTGTTCTTCAACTTCGCATGCTCAAAAGATAATAAAGGAGAACTTAATGTAAATGTCACCCTAGGTGAAAGAGGAACTATCGTTGTAGATGCAAATGCAGAAGGTGCGGTAAATTATCGTTTTTCATTTGGAGATAACGCCGTATACAACGAGACGACAGGTCAAATAGAGCATCAGTATTCAGATCAAGGTACGTATACTATTGGGGTTTGGGCTTTTTTCGATAGTCAGGGGGAAGATTATACCTATAAAACCTTTGAAGTAGAAATTACAACTGCTGACGGATCACAAGGATCTGGAAGCCCCGTTGGCGCAATTGATAACAGTGAAGACGTAACCAATTATAGTGGTTTAACCCTCGTATGGAATGATGAATTTAACTATAGTGGGGCACCTTTAGATTCCAAATGGCATTTACAGTATATTCCTATTTTTGGTGGCGGATGGGCCAATAATGAAGAGCAACATTACACCGACAGAAGGGACAATTCTTATGTGAGTGACGGAACACTTAAAATAGTGGCTAAACGTGAAAGCTATATCTATGCAGGGAGCCGTAAAAACTATACGTCAGCAAGGTTAAATTCAAAATTTGACATGCAGTATGGAAGAATTGATGTTAGCGCAAAACTTCCTGAGAGTGCAGGCACCTGGCCAGCAATATGGACCCTAGGTACAAACATTAACGAGAGAGGAAACTACCACGGAAATACGGCAGGTAGTGTAGGTTGGCCAGCTTGTGGAGAAATTGACTTGATGGAACAAAATGGTTGGGATAAAACTCAAGTTCAAGGACATTTCCATTGGGCTGATACCAACAGTAATGAATATCAGAATTATGGGTTGCAAAAAACCATACAACAATTAGGTATTTCAAGCCTGACAGATAATTTCCATCTTTACTCCTTGGAATGGAATAGAAGTTCATTGAAAATTTATATTGACAATAAACTACTGGTTAGCTTATCAAACACAAGCAATGTCCCTTACGATAACCCACATTATTTATTGTTGAATATTGCAATGGGAGGAGTTATGGGTGGAAATATCCCAGCTTCATTCAGTCAAGATACTATGGAAATAGATTATGTTCGATTTTATCAATGATTATAATTTTGATCGAAGAGCAACAAAAACCCTTCATAATAATGAAGGGTTTTTTTATTGACACAAAATAAACGTTGGTGTATCAATTTGAAATGCGGTGAAAGAAAATCTACAGAGTTGTCCCTGCGAACAAATCCTAATTCTATTATCTTTAACCAGCTAGATTTATTGAATGAAAAAAATAATCACTTTCATTTTTGCCCTTTATTCAGTTGTTATGCCCCTGATGGCACAAACCCCAACGACTTCAGGCTTTGCACCACCACAATGGACGATCAGTCCCCTAGAAAAAGACCCCATCATCGATGGAAAGGTGATCGACGATCCGCTGTGGAAAAATATAAAAGCCATTACCCAACTGCAACAAGTAACACCGGACTATGGCCAACCGGTGAGTGAAGCCACAAGCATACGCGTGGGCTATACCGCTAAAATGTTTTACGTTGCCGTAGTATGCTACGATCGCAATCCCGACCAGATTGTTGTTTCCGATTCCCGGAGGGATGCAGACTTGAACGACGAAGACAGCTTTTTATTCATCATTGATACCTACAACGACCAACAAAACGGTTTTTTGTTTGGCACCAACGCCGATGCCATGCAATATGACGCTCAGATTGACAATGAAGGGGTGGGTAATTTCAATGCCAACCGGCAACAAGGAGGGGTGGTCGGAGGAACAAACATCAATTGGGACGCCTCATGGGAAGTACGCACCCATAGAGGAACCTATGGATGGAGCGCTGAGTTTGCGATCCCCCTAAAATCCATTCGCTTTTTGGCCGGGAAAGACAAAATCTGGGGCATCAATTTTCAGCGCAATATTGCCAAAAGAAGCGAAGTAGCGTATTGGTCGACTTTACCGTTGGGGCTAGACATGAAGAGGGTATCTCTCGCTGGGAAACTCAACGGTTTGGACTTAAAAAATCCTAAAAACCTAAAACTATTCCCCTATGCCATTGGTCAATACATCCGGGATGCATCCACCTCTCCGACCCAGTCAACAACCCGAGGCGATGTGGGCATGGATGTGAAATACAGTCTCACACCAGGACTCACACTAGATCTAACCTATAACACCGATTTTGCACAGGTAGAAGTCGATGAGCAGCAAATCAATCTGGATCGCTTTAACTTGTTTTTTCCAGAAAAGAGAGCATTTTTCTTGGAAAACGCGGGGCAATTTTCGGTGGGAAGCCCGGGTGAGGTTGACCTGTTCTTTAGCCGCCGAATTGGCATAGGCGATGAAGGAAATTTGGTGCCTATCTTGGGCGGTGGCCGCGTATCGGGAAAGGTGGGTCAAACCAACATTGGCTTGCTCAACATGATCACCGAAGCCACGGGAAACCGTGCTCAAAATGGGTTTTCAGTAGCGCGTGTCAATCACGATTTTTCGAACAGTCGTTCTTCCTTGGGGGCCATCTTTGTAGGAAAAACCAACCGTGACCACCCCACCGATGATTACAACCGCGTGGTCGCCTTGGACGGCAAATGGGGACTGGGGAAAAAAGCGGACATCACAGGGTTTTTCGCCAAAAGTTCTACCCCGGGAATTGATCGTAGGGATCATGCCTTCCAGGTCAAAACCAACTACAACTGGGACGGTTGGCGACTCAGTGCTGGCTATACCGAAGTAGGTGAAGGGTTTAATCCTGAGGTAGGGTTTCTGTTACGCACCGCCTTTCGCAAACCCGAGTTCTTGATCTTTAAGCAATGGCGAACACAAAAACTTGGTCCCATCTTCGAGGTGCGGCCACATATTTCCTACCGCAGTTATTTTGATTTTTCCGACCGATTGATCAGTAGCTTCTTGCATGTCGACAATCATTGGGTGTGGCCCAGTGGTTTTGAAATTCATACCGGGATCAATTTCACCACCGAAAGTGTGTTCACCCCTTTTACCATCACCGGAGTGACCATCCCCCAAGGACGCTACGACCATCAGGAGTTTCAATTTGTGCTTCAAACCAATCCCAACAAAGGCATCAATTTCTATAACCGAAGTATTGTGGGCGGGTATTATGGTGGTCAACGCCTGCAACTTTCCAACCGCATGAACATGAGAATAGGCGATCGGTTTAACGCCTACCTTGGGATCAATTACAATCACCTTCAATTGGAAAACGGTGACATCAGTGCATTGGTAGGCAGTACGCGATTGAGCTATTCTTTTACTCCACAGGTGTTTTTACAGAGCTTGGTGCAATACAATAACGTAACAAATATTACGTCGGTCAATGCGCGATTTGGTTGGCTAAAAACAGCCAATACCGGTTTGTTCGTCGTGCTTAATTTGGTCAAGGATGTCGACTGGAACGACCCCTTAAACAACCAAACGGTTTCGGTCAAATACACCCATCAATTCGATGTGCTCTAAAAAAGCGATTAAAAATTAGGGCATTTATTAGCAAAAAATGCTTTGGTGAGTGCTATTGAAATTCTTCATTGGGAAAAGAAATCTATCTACCGTCAATTTATTATTTTTAAAGCAAAAATATGATGATGAATAAACAAAGCATTGCACGGCCACTGGATCAGACTTCATTCTACAAGAACGTTTTTATCCTTTTTGCTTTCTTTTCTACCCTGACTGTTTTTGGGCAGAACAGTTATAATGATTATCCCACCTTCGACGGTAACTTCCATTATCAACCCAACCTTCGCTTGGGAGATGCCTTGACGGAGTTGATGAAAAAACCCGAGTCATCCATTGATCTGCGAGGAGTCAAAGGCAGTCCCTACTATCACGACCGCTATGTTTTTGCACAGGTGGGGCCAGACAAGTTAAGCGTGCGTTACAATGCGCATACGGGAGATTTTGAAACCTCAGGAGATAAATACATTATCCCCGTCGAGGGAATGACGGTCAAAACAAAGGAACACGAATGGTTCCATCATGGAGACAAATGGTTATTGGACTTGGGCAATGATATTTTCTTGCATCCTGTAAAAAAATACTATCCGGGAAAACCCGCAAAAAACAGCATGTCACACGATATCGCCCCGGCCTTTCGCGAACTCTATGCGTATTACCAATGGGATGGAAAAACTTTTGTTGAGATCAAAAAACGTAAAGCGAAAAAACTCATTAAATAAAAAATAAAAGAACCATAAAAAAAACCCCTGACTACTCAGGGGTTTTTTTGTTTTGTTGGCCCACTAGGGCTCGAACCTAGACTCTTCTGAACCAAAATCAGACGTGTTGCCAGTTACACCATGGGCCATTAGCGGTGCAAATTTAAATAAAGTTTTGTTTTCATTTAAAAGATTTTGTGGGAAATTCAATTAAAACTAATTTTCATTGTTGGATAAACCGTAAAAATATGGTCGAGTTAATTATTACAGGGGGCACTTTTGATAAATCCTATGACTTTATCGCAGGTAAATTATTTTTTAACCAGACCCATATCCCACAAATGCTGGAGCGAAGTCGTTGCAGATTGCCCATAAAAGTAACCCCGCTTTTTCTTAAAGACAGTCTCGAGTTGACAACCAAAGACCTACAACGCATTAAAACCACTTGTCGAAAGAGTCGAGAAAAAGCCTTGGTTATTACCCATGGGACAGACACCATGGTGGAGACAGCAAAACAATTGGCCGATCTCAAGCTTGATAAAACCATTGTGCTCACTGGCGCCATGATCCCCTATGCCTTCGGTCATTCATCGGACGGGTTTTTCAACCTAGGAGCAGCCTTTGCCTTTGCACAAAGCCTTCCTCACAATGTATACATCACCATGCAGGGGGAATATTTTTTATGGAATGCCGTAGAAAAAAATAAAAACATTGGGGTGTTTGAGAAAAAATAAATACCCATCTACTCCTATTTTAAGCTCAATAATTATTGATGATTAATCCGTACTTTCGTGGGAACTTAAGGGCTAACTTATGACTGAAAAACAAATTCGTTTTTGGAATCGTGTAACCGCTGCAGCCGTTTTTTGTATTGGTTTAATGACCTATGGACTAACCGTCGAGCCCACAGCAAGTTTTTGGGATGCGGGAGAATACATTGCCACCTCTGCCAAACTGCAAGTTGGACACCCTCCTGGCGCTCCCTTTTTTCAAATGATGGGCGCCTTTTTTGCCCTCTTTGCTTCTGGGCCTGAATCCACCGCCCTGATGGTGAACCTCATGTCTGTTTTTTCAAGTGCTTTTTGTCTGCTCTTTCTATACCTCAGCAACACACTATTGCTAAAAAAACTGCCCGCTTTTCAAGCGATCAAAACAAACGGTGCGGCCGTGGGCTATTTTGGAAGTGCTGCCGTGGGGGCATTGGCCTTTTGCTTTTCCGATAGTTTTTGGTTCAATGCCGTTGAAGCAGAAGTCTATGCTATGGCCACTTGTATACTGTCGGCACTTTTTTGGCTCGCCCTTCGCTGGGAACAAGAAATGAATACTCCTCGGGGGGACCGCTGGCTTCTCCTGATTGCTTTTGTTATTGGCCTTTCGTTTGGGGTGCATTTTATGGGCTTACTCACTATCCCAGCCATTGGGATGCTCTATTTTTTCAAAACCACGTCAAAAGTCACCTTTAAGAATTTTGTTCTTGCCAACATTGTTTCAGTAGCTATACTGCTCTTCATATTTAAATTATTGCTGCCTTCCACCCTGGCTTTGTTTGGTAAAATGGAAGTGTTTTTTGTCAACCAAATGCAATTGCCCTTCAACAGTGGCACCATCATTACAGGAATACTCATGATTGGTTTATTTGCCTATGGCTTGCGCTACACTCAACAAAAAAAATGGGTGAATACCAACACCGGTTTACTGTGTCTGCTTTTCGTGCTTTTGGGCTTTTCTTCTTGGTTGATGTTGCCCATCCGTGCCAACGCCAATACGGTCATCAACGAAAATTCCCCTACCGATGCCAGACAACTCTTGGCCTATTATAATTTGGAACAATACCCGGAAACCCATTTGTTTTATGGCCCCATGTTTTCCGATATGTATGCGGGACAAGACGATGTGGAACCCTATATAGATGACAAACCCAAATATGAACGAGACGAAAAAACAGGGCGCTACGTGATTGTGAATCAATGGGAAAAGGCACGCATCAATGCCAACGGCAAACACAAAGGACTCCTTCCTCGGCTTTGGAGTGCAGAGCACGCAGAAAACTATATCAACTTTACAGGACCATTAAAATTCTCAATACGCCCGGAATATCGAAGCAGTCCAGAATTGAACCAACGGGTCTCTGAATTTTTGCAAGAACAAGCCGACGGAGCATTGACGGGTAAAGAATATCACCAGTTTTATCGCACAATGGCCCCTTACCTCGATATTGAAAAGCCGACCTTTTTTGCCAACTTGTATTACTTTTTCACCTATCAGGTTGATTATATGTACCTGCGGTATTTTCTGTGGAATTTTGTGGGACGGCAAGACGATATACAAGGGAACTACGACATTCTACACGGCAATTGGATCAGTGGAATTCCGTTCATCGATAGCCTTCGTCTGGGGAATCAGTCGCAGTTGAGCGATGACGCAAAAAACAACAAAGCGCGGAATACCTATTTCTTTTTACCCTTCATTTTGGGGCTTTTGGGCGTTAGTTTTTTATATCAACAAGACAAGAAGCGATTTTGGGTACTTCTCCTCTTTTTCTTGTTCACGGGGCTAGCGCTAAAGGTGTACCTCAACGAACGGCCTTTTGAACCCCGAGAACGCGACTATGCCTTGGTGGGGTCTTTCTATGTCTTTGCCATGTGGATTGCTTTAGGCACCTACTATTTGACCGATCGCGTGCGGCAAGTGTGGAAACAACAATGGACACAACCCCTGACTGTAGGGCTTTGCTTCTTGGCCGTTCCGCTCTTGATGGCCTATCAAAATTGGGACGATCACGATCGCTCGGGACGTTACACCGCGCAGTCTGTAGCCAAGTCCTACCTGACCTCAATTCAAGAGGACAAAGGCGCCATGATTTTTACCATTGGCGACAATGACACTTTTGCACTGTGGTATGCCCAAGACATCGAAGGGTATCGCACCGACGTGAGGCCGATCAACACCAGCTTGCTCGCAACAGATTGGTACATCGACCAAATGAAGCGCAAAACCTATAAAGCAGACCCAATTCCTTCGCAACTCAATCACAGCTTGTATGCATACGGTATTCGCGATTACATTAAATATGAGCCCATCATCGATACCCTGAGGTGGGACATCAAAGATTTCATGCAATGGGTGGCCAGTGATCATCCCCGCACCAAATACAAGAAATTGTTACAACAGTCAGGAATGGATCCAGAAAGATATCCCGAAGCCACACAAAACATGGTGTTTTATCCTACAAATAAAATCCGTGTGCCTGTCAATGTTGAGAATGTATTGGCCTCTGGTATTGTTAAAGAAGAAGATCGCGACTTGATCGTTCCCTATATTGACATCAATCTGCCCACCAGTGGACTGTATAAAAACCAACTGATGATGCTCGATATTTTGGCCAATAACGACTGGAAAAGACCCATCTATTTTACAGGGGGCAGCTATGCCGATGCCGAATATCTTTGGATGAAAGAATACCTTCAACTCGAAGGATTGGTCTACAAACTTGTTCCCATCAAAACACCCCTCAATCCCATTAATCC
>WTJB01000007.1 GCA_011526335.1 Candidatus Arcticimaribacter sp. | reverse complement strand
ATATTGAAGCAGGAACAGTGATCAAAGCCTATGCAGGCGAAGCCCCTAACGTTTCTATGCTGGTTATTGCAAAAGGAGGGAAAATTAATGCCATTGGGACAGCAGAAAAGCCCATCATCTTTACTTCATTAAGCGACGACCTTTCTGAAGGAAATATGAACAACGAAGATTCAGGTCTTTGGGGAGGAGTCATTTTATTAGGCGATGCTCCTATTTCTTTGATGGATGGCGAGAAAAGCACCTTTTATATCGGTTTGGATCCGTACAGCGACATGAGTTTTTACGGTGGAGACAACGCGGAAGACAACTCGGGGGTTATGGAATATGTTTCTATCCGTCATGGTGGAACCTACATTGGTACAGGCAGTGAATCCAATGGACTTACCCTCTGTGGTGTAGGTGCGAAAACAAAAATCAGTAATATTGAAATCTTTGCTAACCTCGATGATGGGATCGAATTTTTTGGCGGTACAGTAAATGCATCAAATCTTATCATCCACAGTATTGGTGATGATGGAATTGATATCGATGAAGGATATACAGGGACCATTTCAAATTTTGTGGTTGAACTTGGTGCAACCTCGGACAACGCCATTGAAATTTCTGGAGGTCAGGGCGATTTTGCTGGGAAATTTACTCTAGAAAATGGTTTATTGGATGGAAAAAACGTTCCCGAAGGCAATTACTATTCCATAGATGAAAATGCCGAGGGAAGCATTTCTGCATTGCGTGTGGCAAACTTTAGTGAAAATGCACTTAAAACGGTAAAATCGGAAAAGGTTACCATTGAAAAAGCGGCAGAAGATGCACAAGCGTTAAGCAACTTTGACTGGACGCTAACAAAATCAAAATAAATTAAGGCTGACCTTAAACTAAAACCGAGACCTGTTCTCGGTTTTTTTTATACTAGATCGTAGATGTTGACTTCCAAGCCTTTGGTATGTTTTATCTTGGCGGTTAAGGCCTTTAAATCTACCGAAAGTGTAGCCTCTTCTGTTGCCGTAGACCAACGAAGAGTTAAATCCGCATCATTGCTTTCTACCAACTCAAATGCGCCCTCAAATACAGCACTTTGATTTCTAAATCTGATCCACTTTAATTGTTCTTGAACGACTCCTTTGGACAGTTGTTCATGAATCTTCTCTAGCGACAAGTTGGTTCGATTGATTTCCTTATGCCCCCCGTTTCCTGCACGTTCTACAGCTTGGTAGTCATTGGTTCCAAGGAATAAATCCAAATACCATATTTGAGGTATTCCAGGCATAAACAATTGTATCGCACGGGCAATGAGTAACTTCGATTCATCTTCCCCTAAGGCACTAAAAAACGTGGCATTGATTTGGTAGTAGGATATTTTTTTCCCATCTGCATCATAGAGGTTTTTAACCGTCCCCCCACGATCTAACACGCTGCTCATTACGGCTTCGATTTCTTTATCTGTAAGCAAGCCTTCGCCATAACCCTGCTCCGTTTCTTTTCCTTTTAAATCCAACACAGGAATTCCATCATGACAGCCCAGCATATTGACCGTCTGGTAATTGTGCTCTAGAATTTCTTCAATCCACTTTTTTAATGCGACACTTGATCTCGATTCTAAGCTGTGTAAAATCAAGCCCGGAAAAAAGAAATCGTAAATCATATACCCTTTCTCGGCTACTGCTCTATGCAGACCGGTTCCGTATTCGGCATGTATTTCGGGCAAGAGGTTCAATTGTTTATCCTCGGCAATCTTTTTTATTCTTTCTAGATAATCCCAAGTTCCAGGGTCGTTAAAGAAATTGATCTCACCAACGGCCTTATGCAAATAGGCAAAGGCATCTAGTCGTATGATGTTTCCGCCATAGTCCGCTAGTTTCTCGAGGGTTTCTTCGTAAAAGTCCCACACTTTTTTCGACTTCGCATTGAGATCCATTTGGCCTAAAAATGTACGCTTGGTTTTCAGGAAAGGAATCATCAAATCCTTTTCAAGTTTTTTGCCTTCCCAATCTATAGTGTCGAGGGTTTGTTCCTCTTTTAAGGCTTGATTTACATATGTACATACTTCGGAAATATCTTCTCGGGCTCCTATAACCGCTGAAAGCTCTTCAGGGGTTATAGCGGTATAGCCCACCTTTTGATAAAAGGTATTCCAATACGGCTGTTCTGAGTCGTCTGGAAAAGGCACTTTCAAGACCGGGAGTCCTGACTTTCGCATAAAGAGTTTGGAAAGATGCGCTGGCTTGGGGACAGCGACGCCTTCTTTTCCTACGACGCTTTCGTCTTGCCAAAAGTTGTTCCAATGAATAAAAAAGTCTTTATAGGGAGAAGCCTCTCCGTTTTCTAATAGATCTTTAAACTGAGGAGAGGCAACAGATAAGTGATTTAAAACGATATCAAATTTTAACTGAATTCCCAAAGCTTTGAGCCTGTCTAAATCTGAATCTTGAACAAATTCTTGATTTACATCATAGTTAATGATCGAAAAACCTCGATCTAAATCTGAATTAAAAAAAGTGGGCAAAATATAAAAATGAGAAAAACAGTCTTTTAGCGACTCCTCTTCCAATAACTGAATACAGTCTTCAAATTTTTTTCCTATACTATCAGGGTAGGCATTGAGCATAACCCCCCGTTGATTTTTGATCTGTTGCTTTGACATTGAGAATAAATGAGTTTAAAGCAGTGCTGAAAGCACATTAATATTATTGGGGAGTCGCCCGATGTTTTGCAATTTTAGGGCAGCTAATTTTAGGGCGATTTCCAAACATTGTTCCATGGGTTTTTCTTTGATGTACGCAAAAAGAAAACCTGACCAAAAAGCATCTCCAGCCCCGGTAGCATCTACTATTTTTTCTACTTTTATTGCCGGAAGAGCTATCGTTTCTTTTCCTTTTTGTGCCAACTTTACCCCATTACTTCCAAGGGTAAGGCAAACGGTCTCTACCCCAATTTCATGAAAAAATTCTGCGATTTCTTGATGCGATAAGGTTTTCCCAAAAAGACGCTGCATGTCATCTTCACTCACTTTTACCAAGGGATTGTACTGACAGTATTCCTTGAGCACCCTTAGGGCCTCTTCTTTACTGTCCCATATCTCATCGGCATAATTGACATCAATACTCAAAACACACCCTTTTTCAGCAGCCACTTTTGCCTTCGCTAAAATGGTATGTTGGGCAGGAGCTTTACTCAAAGCAAAGCAGGTTGTGTGATATACCCTTACCCGATCGAGTAAAGATGCGGGTATCTGATCTTCTTCAATAAATACATCTGCAGATCGGTAGGGAATAAAATCAGGCGTTCCCGTAGTTTGAGAAACAAAAATCACACTGGTCGGAAACTTTTTATGTGTTTTAACTGCCTGGGTATTGACCTTAACTACCCCAAATTTTTCTAACATATAGCGACCAAAACCATCCGCTCCTAGTGTGGCTACCAAATGAGAATTTAAGCCTAATCGGGCACAATTCATGGCAACATTAGTGGGCGAACCGCCAAGGTATCTGTGGTAATCTCGGGTTTGGTCTATGTTCACCCCTGCTTGGTGTCCGATAAAGTCAATCAGTACCTCTCCTACGCATAGGATATCAATGTTTTCTTCTTTCACGTTGCTTAATCAAATTCAAAACTCAAAAGTAAGAAATCTTAAAAGGAGTAACTTCTTCTTGGGGTGAATTATTGGTCTTCATCAGACAATTGAGCCGTAAAATAGTCCAACTCATTATGGTAGAAATATGATAGGTGAATGGGCCTACAACATACTTCACAGTCTTCTACATACGATTGCTCTTCCGGGAAAGGTTCTAAAAACATCGAAATCTCTTCCCAACAATAAGGACACTGAAAAAAATGTTCAAACATCTTTAGGCTTCTAATTCCATTAATGACTCTACTACTTCTTCCCAGGCCAACATTTTCTCTTGGAGTAACTCTTTTTTCTGATGGTAACTTTCAAAAAAGTTTTCTTGGGCGATGGTCGCTTCATAATTGATCTCAAGTTCAAGATCAATGGCTTTTATTTCTTTTTCCAAATCCGCAATAATGCGTTCCAATTTAGATTGCTTGTTCTTCAAACCTTTGACCTTTTTCTGTAGTTGGTAATCTTGTTGGCCGTTGTTCTCTTTTTGAAGTACCGTCTTTTCCTTCTTTTCAAGCTCTTTTAGGGAGTCCAAATTTTTCTCCTCTAGGTAGTAACGGATATCGCCTAAATACTCTTTTAGTTTATGTTCTTTAAACTCAATAACCCTTTCGCTCAGCCCTTCTAAAAAATCCCTGTCGTGCGAAATCAATATCAGGGTTCCTTCAAACTTTTTTAAGGCTTCCTTTAAAACGTTTTTGGATCTAATGTCAAGGTGATTTGTGGGCTCATCCATGATCAAAACATTGAATGGAGACAAAAGCAACTTGCATAAAGCCAAACGATTGCGCTCTCCTCCAGAAAGTACATTGACCCGCTTTTCTACATCTTCTCCTCTAAACATAAATGCGCCCAGCATATCGCGTACTCTCGATCTATTTTCATCCGTTGCTGCTTCTTGCATGGTTTCCAATAGGGTCAATTTTCCGTCCAAATACTCGGCTTGATTTTGAGCAAAATACCCGATCATAACATTGTGTCCTAAGGCACAATTTCCTTGGTAGTCTACCTCATTCATTATGATTTTTGCTAAAGTAGATTTGCCCTGTCCATTTTGCCCAACAAAGGCTGTTTTTGTCCCCCGAGCAATTTCCAAATCTACCCCTAGCAAGACTTTTTTATCGCCATAGCTTTTTTTGATGCCCTCGGCTTGAATGATAATTTTTCCGGGTTGTTGTGCTACGGGAAAAGATAATTTCATCGCTTGATTGTCTTCAACATCTACTTCTATACGATCGATCTTATCTAATTTTTTAATCAGCGATTGTGCCATAGAAGCCTTCGACGCTTTGGCCCTAAACTTTTCAATCAGCTTTTCGGTTTGCTGAATTTGTTTTTCCTGATTTTTTTGTGCCGCTTTTTGTTGGGTAATGATTTCTTTTCGTAACTCCAAGTACTTGGAATACGGAGTGGAATAATCATAAATTCGGCCAGCAACTATTTCTATGGTACGGTTGGTTACTTGATCCAAAAACATCTTGTCGTGCGATACAAGCACAACGGCACCTTTGTATTTTTTTAAAAAGCCTTCTAACCAAATTATGGAATCAATGTCCAAATGGTTTGTAGGTTCATCCAACAATAAAATATCATTTTCTTGCAAAAGCAGCTTCGCCAACTCAATACGCATCCGCCATCCCCCAGAAAATGTATCTGTTTTTTTGTGGAAATCTTCTGCTTGAAAACCTAAACCTAGCAAGATTCTTTCGGTGGTCCCTTGGTAATGATACCCGCCTATGAGTTCATATCTAGCGGTGACCTCGTTTAGTTCTACCATTAGGTCATGATAAGATTCCGAGTCGTAATCTTCTCTTTCTGCTAAAGCGGTGTTGATTTTCTCTAAAGAACGTTCAAGGGCCTTAATTTCGTCGAATGCCTGATAGGATTCTTCCAAAACAGTTCTGCCCTTGACGAAGTCAATGTCTTGTTTTAGAAAACCAATTTTTAAGTTTTTTTCTAAAGCTAAACTCCCTTCTGTTGGGCTATTGGTTTGCCCGATAAGGTTAAGCATGGTAGATTTTCCTGCTCCATTTTTTCCTACCAAGCCAACGCGGTCTCCTGCCCCAAGACGAAAGGAAATATCTTTAAATAGATAGGTGCCACCGAAGGCTACGGCTACATTTTGTACACTTAACATAGAACGGTTTTTGCAAAGTTGAGAAATGCCTAGGACATAATCTATTTTGATTGCGCTTATTTAATGAATCGTGCTAGGTTTACCTCTTCGGGTAGGGGATGCTCGTTTTGGATAAAATCATATAACCATTGTGAAGCCGTGGGGGCGGTAAGTACTCCGCGCGATCCAAACCCGTTAAGCAGGTACAGCTTGTGATGTAAAGGGTGCTGCCCGATCAAAGGTCTTCTATCGGCTACTGTAGGACGAATTTGGGCTATGTGCTTTACAATACTATAAGGAGTATTTAACATAGAATCGATTTTTGCGACCAACCACTGATGTCCCTCCTCAGATGTCGTTGTGGTTTTATCTGTTCTATTGAACGTAGCCCCCGCCCAATACATATCATCTCCTAAGGGAACAATAAAAATGGGGCCTTTTAAAATGGTGGTTAACTGAAGTTTTGGGGCTTTTATGATTAAAATTTCACCTTTTGACCCTACTAAGGGTAAGGAATTAAAAAAGGGATTCTGTTTCATTTTAAAGCCTTCACAAAAAATGACCCGCTTGGCTTCAATGTTTTTATAGCGGACAAAGTCTTCGGCTAGTTCAAAACTAGAATGATCTACTTTTTCAAAACGGATCCGCTCTTCTTTTTCAAGCCGTTGTGCATAGGCCGATAACAACAAGGGAGTATTCAATCGTCCGCAATGCTGCACTTTGCCATATCCATGCGGTGCATTTACTCCGTGCATATGATCGGTATAGCGTTTAGGATCCAAGAACAAGTCCAAACCGCTTTTGTCCGAAGCCGTTACCCATAGATTATGATCAGTAAGTTGATGAAATAACTTGAGAATGGGAAAGCGTTCTAGACTGTTGATTTGTAAATCTTGATCTAACTGAGTATAGAAAGGAATCGCATTTTTGTGGAATTCTACTCCCCGCCAAGAGAGTGTAAAACGCTTTAAAACCGTTGGATTATAAATGCCCGCAGCGCGCTGAGTAGATCCTTTGTGTCCTTCGTCTATGAAGTAAAACGACTGTTGTTGTTTGCGTAATCGTTCGGCATACGCCAAGCCTGCAATTCCTAAGCCTACGATTAGGGTATCTACCTTTTTCATGGCATAAAAGTACAAAAACAAAAACGCTGCATAAAGCAGCGTTTGTATTCATTTATAGGGAACTTTATGGGTTAGTTGTTCCACATATCTTGCTCAAAATCACGAATGACAGATTTGATACGCTCAGACTCCAAAAGTTGTTGCAAGGCATCATTAAAGATATATTGCTTTACTTCTCTGTCTTGGTATACATTTTCTTCTTTATAGATTACCGCATTAAAACGTCGAGAATTCAACATATTGTCATAGGTAATGGGTTGGGAAGAGTTTTGCGTATTGAACACTTTTTCTTTATTGAATGATCCCCTCGCATCAGGATACCAAATCCAAAATAGAGGCAATAAAGGAGCATCTCCTTCACCATCGTAGTCCAATTGACGTGCTACGGGCGCTATCGCCAAAAGGCGGTATTTAAGTTCGCCTTGACGCTTGTTGAAGTACCATGTTCCTTTTACTAAGTATTGCTCAATTTCTTCTGCAGTTACCGTATAGGTATCCAAGTATTGTTCTGGATTTGGATCTCCGTTAAACAATTGCAGTTGGTATTCTGTAGAATCTGTGTATTGCAAACGCGTATTGATGATTTCATTATAGGTTAACTTTTTGTTGAAATAATCATCATCATATACTTCTTTGATGTTTCCGTTTCTGAGGTTGTTTACAATAACATGAAATAAAGACCTTCTCTCCTTCCCTAGACTTGTTGTGTCTGTAGGGTAATAAAAAGGAAAATTGATTCGTTCATCTAGATCTATACGTTCCCAAATGGTTTTGGACCACAATACATCCCGGTCATCGATATAACCATAAGAAAGAGGATCTTCATCATTTTCAGTTTTTTGATCTTCATTAAGTTTTCCTACCTCTTGCGGTACACGTGCATTGAGCAAGTTGGCTTGAGCAATCGACCACTGTAGAGGAAGCAGTAAAATAATGAACAATAAAAATGATGAAGAGGCTCTCATGATTTCTAGTTTTTAATGGTTACGAATATAGGAGCAACCTTTTTAAATTTCAGGTTGGGGTTTATCGGTGCTACTACACGTATATCTGTAATGGTGAATACACTTCCAGAGGCCAACCCTTTGATGGCAGCAATAGCGTCACCAGAAAGATTTTTTCCTGTACAGCGTATAGAGGCTTTTCCAGGTACTTGTACCTTAAAGCTCTTTACATCTAAAGGAAGGTTGAAATCAAAGTCAGATCCAAACGAAGCTCCAATAAGCGCTCGGGCTAAACTTCCCTTAGGAATAACGGCTTCTGATTCTGCACCACGGAAGGTACCTAATGGCTTAGGCAAGTCTTTAATTCTATACGTAGTTTTCGTAGAAATTGACTGCCCATCAGGTAAAGTTCCGCTAGCTGTAATAACAACTTGCTTTCCTTTTCCAGGTGTGATGATATACTTGCTTCCACTCTTCTTTTTAAGACCGGGTGCACGTGCATTTACTTTATTGTCTGGAATTCCAGGAATAGAAATGGTCATCGGGTTTTCTACCCCGCGATACACCACGTTCATTTTATCCGCAGAAATTACCGCAGCATTGGGTTTTGAAATTACCGCAAAACTTTGGTCTACTGGAATCTTAGATTCTACTCCGTTGTTCAAGAAAACTAAATCTCCTTCAATCTTATGATCTCCAGGACGACCAGCATTTACTTTTAAGCGGATTCCCCCAGGTATCTTCTCATATTCTGAATCAGAAAGCTTTCTGCCATCGAGAGAGATGTCTACTTGGTTCGGATTCTGTGCTCCACCTTTACGTCCAAGAATTACACTTCCATCAAAGGTTTCTCCTTGATAGTAAGCGCCTTTTTCCGTTTTCAGTAGGGTAATGTAGTTGTCTGTATTAACTTTACTACTTCCTTCCAATTCTTTACCCAACAATGCATTGAGAACATCGCTTTCCGTCAAGCGAATGTCGTTTTGCATCATGGTTAATTTTGCCAAAGAAGAAATTAGTGGAAAGCCTTCGAAATTAGAAGATAACCAAGATTGTTTTTGACCATCACGGTTTTCAACATTTCCTTCAAAATCACCGGTAAAGAAACGCTCTTCAACCAGTTCTGTGTATTGTGGAAATTGACTAGCAAATACTTGAATGACACGCATTTTGTATTGGTTAATCATTTCAACAAAGGCTTGCCCTTCTTCGCTAAGACCGTTAGCATTAAAGAATACCAAATCCAAAGCTTCTCCTTTATCCATCTGAGAATACTCAATCAATTCAGGATCAGATTCACGTTGTTTTTCCGTGATCAAATCCTTAATCTCCTGGATTTTGTTATAAAAGGCATCAGATTCTTTTCTGATTTCTTTAGCAGTTCGGTCGTGACCAATCCACTTTCCTTCTTTTTCAGCGGCGTTGGTTTGTATTTTGTCGTAGTATATTTCATTTCCTGAAAATACACGCTCATTGGCACTGGAAATCTTTTTGAACATTTGTCCAAATCCGTCCAATACCTCCTTACTAACGTTCAATGCAAGCATGGTAATAAATACCAAGTACATCAACGCAATAAGTTTATTCCGTGGGGATTCGTTTGCTCCTGCCATGTTTCAATTAGTTTTTGTTCATTGCAGATAGCATACCACCATAAACTTGGTTTAATGCAGCAAGGTTTTCAGATAAGGCTTCCATTTGCGCTTTAAGACGCTCAGCGTTTTCACCCACTTGTTGGTTGTATGAAGATTGTGATCCAGCACTTTGCACTTGTTGTGCGTACAACTCGTTTAAAGATTGTAACTGAACAGCTGCTTTATCTAATTGACTTGCATAAGCCTGTGAAGAAGATGCTGCTTCTGCTGCAGGAGAAAGGCTTCGTGCAGAAGCTTCTAAGTTTTGTATGCTTTTTGTAAGTCCACTGATAAGGGCTACATCCATCTTGGCTTCTTGTAGTAAGCCATCAATTTTAGCCGAAAGACTTTCTTCATCTCCTCCAGCAGCGGCACCGTGACCGTCGCCTGCGTGATGTTCCTCGTATGCTGCGTGTTCTTCACGAACATCATCAAGCATCAAACCACCAACTAAGAAGATGATAGCTTCCGTACCTAGACCTAAACCAAGTACAACACCACCTGTAATGGGTCCTATCTCTAAGTGGAGAATTTTAAATAATGCTCCAACAATTACAACAGCTCCCCCAATTTGGAAAAGCA
>WTJB01000236.1:8520-10043 GCA_011526335.1 Candidatus Arcticimaribacter sp. | reverse complement strand
GGTATATATACGCGATAAAAATGGGTGTGGCGTTGCAGGACAAGAGGTCTCTGTTTTGGGGTACGATGCCTTTTTTACGCCTAATGGGGACGGAATCAACGATACCTGGATTATTCGAGGCATAAATGAACAATTTCAAAGCCAAAGTCGTATTTACATTTATGATCGGTACGGAAAACTTTTAGACGCCCTAGATCCCCAAGGGCAAGGCTGGAATGGCAACCATAAAGGGTTGCGTCTTCCAGAAGATTCGTATTGGTTTCGATTTGATTCGGAAGATGGTAGAAGTTTAATGGGTCACTTTAGTTTAATTCGATAAAAATGAAAAAGCTCCTTTTGTTATATTTCATTTTTACGCTAAGTGGTAGATCAAGTCGTTTACTAGCGCAGGAAGGCATTGTTCTTCAAACGGACTATATGGTAGAGAATCTAGCGCTTGTTCACCCGGGAATGACAGGGGCAAATCTAGCAGGATCACGGATTTATATGGGCATGCGTCAACAATGGTTTGGCATAGAGGATGCGCCCCAGACGCAGCTACTTTCTTTCGAAACTTCAGCCTTTTCTAATACGGCATTAGGGGTGGTTGCCTACAATGATCTGAATGGTAGTTTTCAGCGCAAAAGTCTTTTATTGACCTATGCGTATAAAATAAATCTAACGGAAGAGGTGTGGAATACTAGACGACCGTTTCCGACCAAAAACGACAGTGCAAAGCAACTTATTTTTGGATTGAACTTAGGCGTTTTTACTTCTGATGTAGATCAAAGCAATTTTAACAATTCTTCGAATGATCCTGCATTGGGCGATCAGTTGCGTATGGGAAGTTACACCAACTTGAATGTGGGGGTAGCTTATATCTCAACCCGACTATCTGTGCAGTTTAGTGCTAAAAATTTTCCGTTATCTTCTGCCCCAGACAACCGAATAGTTGCCCCGATAATAATTGAAAAAAAGAATTTTAAACACTTTATCTTATCCGGTCAATATCGGATTTTTCTTCCCAGTGAATTTAGCGTAGAACCTTCTTTCTTGGTGCAATACTTTAGCAATAAAAACCAGCTTTACGATCTGGGCTTTAAGCTGTCTAAGCTGTTTAGAGGAGGGCGTTTATGGGGAGGGCTTTCTTACCGAAATAATTTTGAAACTCCTACATTAGAGGACAGTCGAGCCAATGAAAATTTAACCTTTTCAATGCTGAGCAGTGCTATGGGAATCAATTACAAAAACTTTATGGTAGGCTATCAATACGGAAATGTTCTTGATGTCAACAGTATAAGTGCACTAGGGCATCATTTTCTATTGATTGGATTTCATTTTTGAGTATTCTCCAAAGCCGTCAAATGATAGAAACGATAGGCTGCCCAACACCCCAGGGCAGAAAATATTGCCAATACAAGAAATACAAGTTGATGTCCTTTTATCCCAGGAAAAGAATCCAAAAGAATCCCCATCAAAGGCCCCATAAAAATATCTGGAGTATAGCCTAAAACGGACACTACCCCCACCGCAGTTCCAGTAAA
>WTJB01000236.1:0-8420 GCA_011526335.1 Candidatus Arcticimaribacter sp. | reverse complement strand
AGGACGAAGGTACATTTGAAAAGCCCCTACTTTAGCAGCATCTACTTCGTTGAACTGGATGATTTCTGCAGCGTATAATGAAAAAACATCAGTAACCTTATACCCAACATAAGCGCACAGAACGATAAGCATTAATAAACGTACAGCGGAGTACTGCATGACTTCTAGTACAGTAGTCATTTTTATTTTCTGAAGTTTCTTTTCATCCGCATTTGCTTCCGTTTCGTGTAACCCCCAAAAAATCATTAGGGCAATCAAAAAAACCAAAGCCGATGTAAACAAAACAACATAACGGAAAGCTTGCTGTCGTTGCAACAGTGAACTACTCTCTACCGTTTCGGGTAGAAAAAGAGAAAAAATAAAAACCCCTACAGCCCCTAATGTGGCAGCAACTAAACCTCTGCCTCCTTCCAAAAATCCAAAAGCTCTTCCCTGTTGGGTATCACCTCCCCAGACTCTAGTCGCCTTGATCATGGCTCCCCAAAAGAGAAATATGGTTGTAAACCCCCAATAACCAAACAATAGTTTTAACTGAAAATAATTGGGAAAAGTAGCCAGATACAGACCGCCTAAGGCGGTTAAAAACAAGGCAGAGGCAATTAACCTTCGAGGAGAAAAAACATCGGCAAGCACTCCCCCGTACAAATAGGAAAGTAAGGCCACTACGCCATAGATAGAAAAGCAAATCCCCAATTGATAATTTGTAAGCGCAAAAACAGCCAAAAATGTGGGACGAAAAATACGAGACAAAACAAAGGGAAGTAAAAAAATTGCTTCTCCGGCTAAGATTAATAAAAGTAGGCGATACGCGGATTGTAAAAAAGGTGTTTTTCTAGAGGACATAAAATGGCTTTGCCACAAGATAAAGAAGTTCGTAGAATTAAAGGTGCAATGAATTTGAATCCCGAGCTATAACTATCGCCGTAAAATTTGGTCCAACGTTTTATACACGGAAAAACTTTTATAAAGCTTATTTTTGTCTGGCTGGTAAAAACGACCGGTCAGGGATTGTTCATGCTCAAAAAATATTGCTTATTGTTACTTTTCTTCCCCCTACTGGGTTGGACACAGCTGAGCACAATACATTATATCCCGCCACTTACAACATCAGATCAAGGAAATGCAGACCCCGTAGATCAGTATTTATACATTTCAACGCCAAATACCTCACCGGTTTCGTTTAGCATACAGCCGGTTGGTGCTTCATCCAATCAATACATCACAGGACAAGTATCCAACGATACACCTTATCAATACACCATCGCCAATCAAGGGTACTCACAGCTGGTGGTTTCCCCTGTAACAACAAGTCAGGTGACAAGCAATAAAGGCTATATCATAGAAGCCGCTGCCCCTATTTATGTATCCTTTCGGATGAATGGCGGGGGAGGTGCGCAAGCAGGCGCATTGGTCAGTAAGGGAGATAATGCGCTAGGGACATCCTTTAGAATTGGAACCTATGACAACCAAGGAAATGCCCAGTCCAACTATTTAAACTTCTTTTCGGTCATGGCTACGGAAGACAATACCCGTTTAGATCTTTACAATAATAATACAGGCTTGGTTATACAGAATTTTGGCAACAATCAATTTCCGGTAGAAAACATAAATTTAAATAAAGGAGAAAGTTATGTGGTTGCACTAAAACTAACCAATACGTCAGGACAAGTAATCCCCGCGAACCGAGACGGACTGATTGGCACTTTAGTCCAATCCGATAAACCCGTGGTTGTCAATACAGGTTCTGCAAATGGAAGCTTTGGAAATGGGAGTGCGCGTGATTTCGGTTTTGATCAAATTGTAGGAGACGATAAAATTGGGGATGAATATATTTTTATCCGAGGGGATGGACAAGACAGCTATGAAAATGTCTTGATCGTAGCCCACTTCGATAACACCTCTGTTTATGTAAATGGTAGTAGTAGCCCAGCTAACCCCATTCCCCTTCAAGCAGGAGAATACGTGATCATCGAGGGAAATCAATACACTAACGGGAATTTATATGTCAATACCACGGAGGATGTATTTGCATATCAAGGTATAGGCGGGGGATCGGAAGCCAATCAAGGTATGTTTTTTGTCCCACCCTTGAGCTGTGAAAACCGGGGAAATATAGACAACATCGCCTTTATTGAAAAAATTGGGGCAACCAATTATAGTGGTGGCCTTACGATTGTTACCAAAAATAACGCTACTGTGTTGGTCAATGGCACTGCTATTGAACGTTTAAGTACAGGAATCGTCATAGGACCCTCAGCCGTTACTGGGAAGGCAGACTATGTTACTTATAAAATCACAGGGCTAAGTGGTAATATTGCTGTGAGCAGTTCAGACGAGTTATATGCAGCATATTATAACATTAGCGGATCTGCAAGTTCCGGAAGTTTCTATTCTGGTTTTCCTTCTCCCCCTAGTTTAGTTTTTGATTTTACGGCCTCAACTTTAGGCAGCTGTATCAATCAAGATGGCAGCACAAACGTTACCCTTAATGTTGGCAATGCTAGTAATTTTGATGTACTACAATGGGCCAAGAAAGATCCTATCTCTGGGAATCTCATTCCCATTAGTGGGGCAAATTCTAGTGTTTTTGTCCCAGAAGCGGTAGGAGAATATGCGGTAAGGGGAACCATCAATTGTTCTGGGGCAGAGTATATTTCTAAAATTATTCCCATAAGCCTTTGTCCACCCGATTTTGATCAAGATGGAATTATTGACAATTTGGATCTAGACAACGATAACGATGGGATGTTAGATGCTGTTGAATCTAACGGAAATGCATTCATTAATCTAGAAGATCCCAGTCTTCCAACATTGACCTTTGACGTTGAACCCCAAATTCTAAACTTGAGTTCAGAAGTTTCTATTGCCCCGGGCAATGGGAATAGCATTATTGGGACTTCCACAGGGACATTTATCTCACAACTCACGCCTTCCGTTAACGCGAGCAATAGCCTTAGTTTAGATTTCAACCTGATTACTGATATCGTAATTGCACAAGAAACAAATTACAGCATCAATCCTATTGATAATGAATCTTTTGTCTTTAAAACATTCAGCAATACACGAAATTTAACGCTTTGGGACCCTGATGATATTCTGTTAGTAGACACCAATTTTGATGGTGTATATGAAGCTAACGTTCTGGTCTTTACAAGTTCAGAAATACGTATAAAATACAACACCAACCCACAAGGAGACAATGCCTTTCGCATTTATGGAAAAAATCTTAGTGGGGTCAGATTTATTCATCAGCAGGAAAACACCAATGCATTAAGTCATTTTTATGGAAAAATTAAAATTATAGATCTAGGCCTCGATAGCGATGGAGACGGCTTTGTTGATGCGTTTGATCTCGATAGTGATGGAGATGGGTGTACGGATGTATTTGAAGCGGGCTTCGGAGAATTCGACCTAGATTTGGATGGTGTTTTAGGGGAAAGTCCTGTCAGTTTTGATGCAGGAAATATTGACAATAAAGGAAGATATATAGGGCACGACTATAACCAGGTTCCTTTACAGTCAGAAGATGGGCGATATTTGTTTCAAACCCCAGGAGTAGCCCCACAAATTGAAGGAAACGGGCAAACCAGTACGGCTAGTATTTGTATAGGTTTTAATGTGTCCTTAAGCGTAAATGCTAGTGCTACCAGTGAAATTCAGTACCAATGGCAATTTCTCAATACCGCTAGTAACAGCTGGGAAGATTTGGAAAACAACACCCATTACGGAGGTACAGACCAAGCCACCCTGACCATAGCAAATATACAACCCATACATGAAGGAGAGTATAGAGTAAGCGTGTTTACTAGTGATTATCGCTGCCCTGTAATTTCCAATGAAAGAGCTTTCCTAACCGTTGTAGAGAGCCCTCCAAATCCCACAGTTGATGCACTGCAAATATTCTGTTTCGACCCCAATTACACCCACACTATTGATGATTTAACGCTTCTTGAAAGCTCTAGTTTAACCATAGAGTGGTATGAAGAAGCAGAAGGAGGAACTGCCCTTGCACTAAACACTGCATTGGTTCAAGGAAAAACCTATTATGCACAATGGGTAAATCAAATTGGGTGCGCTAGTCCACAACGGTCCGCATCTGAAGTGTATATTGCTCCGCTCCCGGACATCCTTCAAACGCGCTTTACCATTGAGCAATGTGATGAAGATGAAAACAATGATGGGGTCTCATTATTCAACCTCACGACCTACAACGCATTGTTATCGGCAAATGCAGCCTCAGAAACCTTTGACTACTTTACCCTGCCCAACTTTGATGAAAGTTCTAGGATCGTAAGTCCTACACAATTTCAAAATCAACCTTTTAGTCAAGAAATCTATGTTCGCATTAGCACGGCTTTCTCTTGTACAGCTTCTTCGATCATTGACATTAGCATTGGAGCCAGTACTATAGATGAAAATTTTATGCGCTACTATGCGCTGTGTGAAGACGACCCTGCCAATAACCAAGATGGCCGGGCAACATTTGACGCATCTGTCATCCGTGAGATCAAATCAGCGCTTATCAATTCTGACCCAAAATATAGTGCACAAACTTTATCAATTGCCTTATACGCATCGCTGGAAGATGCCTTGACAAAAGATAATCCTATTGATATTACTCAAGATTTTTCTACACAAACCCCAGGAGAACAAGCCATATGGGTCAATGTAGAGGATGTAAGCCTAGACAATGTAGATTGTGTGGGGCTAAAACAAATTGCAACGCTCTATGTAGAACCTCGCCCGATTGCCTACCCTGTAATCATCCAAAGGGCCTGCGACGGAGACCACTCCCTAGATGACAATCCTACCGATGGGCAGTACCCTTTTGATACCCAAAACGTAGAAACACAACTCTTACAAGGACAAACAGATACCGTAGCCTCTTATTTCGATGCCTCAGGGATTTTGATTGGGAACCAACTCCCCAATCCTTTTTGGACCGTATCGCAAACCCTGCGGGTAGAACTCGAAAAAACCTCTTTACTCAATAACGTAACCAATCCTGACGGTCCCTGTAGAGATGAAACCTTTTTACATTTTAATGTTGACCCTCTCCCAGAAATCAATGCGGTAAACATCCTACCTCGATGTGATGACGGTCTAGACGTTACCGATGGCATCAGTACTTTTGATACAGAAGGTCTGGTCACTTCTCTTTTGGCCAGTGCCACGCATAGCACACAAAACACCAGCAATACTTTTGTTGAATTTTACTATCAAACGCTCGATGGACAAACGGTAAGTGCCACGACCCTCCCGCATCCCTTTGAGAGTAGTACGCAAACCATTACAGTCCGGTTTAGCAAAATAATCAACCCGAGTTGTAGTGTAGAAAAACCCTTGGCTTTTGTGGTAAACCCACTCCCAGAATTACGCTTAGAACAGAACGTCATTCGCTGTCTTAATCAAGAACCTGCGCCTATAGGGGTACTGGATGAACAAGCTTCCTTGTACAGCTATACATGGACGTTTATAGATGAAAATGACATCCCAGAAACCTTGACGGCCACTACTTCATTTTTATTCCCAGAACGTGAAGGGCTATATGAAATTACGGCGACCACTACAGATGGAACGGTATGTACATTGACCGAGCAAATTCGTGTCATCGACTCCAATACAGCCCAAATAACGAATGAAACTTTCCTCATCAATGACCTAAGGCAAGAAGGAGGAACATCCATTGAAATTACGACCGAAAATCTAGGAATATCCGAATATGAATATGCCCTTGGAGACAGCAATGGCCCCTACCAAGACGAACCCGTTTTTGAAAATGTAGCCAACGGTCCTTTTCAAATCCACATTCGAGACAAAAAAGGTTGTGGCTTTATTACCTATGCCGGGGTGGCTTTGGGCTATGCCAAATACTTTACGCCCAATGGGGATGGAATAAATGATTTTTGGACCATCGAAGGTATCTCAGCCCAACATTATCCGAACACGATCGTATACATTTTTGATCGATACGGGCGTTTGGTTTTTGCTTTTCGGCCTGCACAAGAAGCTTGGGACGGCAGGTACGACGGCAAACCCTTACCGGCTACAGATTATTGGTTTAAAGGGCAAATGGATGACGGAAGTGTTTTTAGAGGACATTTTAGTTTACTGCACCAACAATAATCAAAAGCTAATGCCCAATGAAAGCTGGTGAAAACCCGTAGGGGTAAATTGTTGCGCAGCGGCCGCTGAAGAATAATTGTACGCAAAAGTAAATTGCTGAAAATCTACGCCAAACAAAGGGGTAACCCATTGTAAATTTTGCCCCCTTATGACAGCATCTTCAGCATGCTGCTGAAAATCTCGACGAAAAGAGATGCCTGCCCAAACCCTTCCTTGGGACATTAAGCGATAGACTTTAAAATTAAAATCTCCTATTTGTTCTTTTGTCAAAGCATAGGTCTGATATAAAATCGAGGGCTCAAAAGACCAATTGACTTTTGCATAATGGGTAAAGCCGATTGAAAATAAAATCCGCTTAAAATCGGTAGCAAATCCCTGATCGTTTAAGGAATTTATATCTACCCTTAAGGGACTACTGATCAGATTTTTTACCGTAAGATGGGTAAAAAAATAGGTCGTTAAAAATGAAATCCCAACATCGAAATTAACGTTAGAAGCATTCTGCTGGGCCGACAACAATACGGGATCGTTAGAAGAAAAATCAAAAGTTGAAGCATCCAAATTGTTTTGTAAAGTCCCTACACTGAGGCCAAAATACAATTCTTTCAGCTTGTCGTTTTTGGTCGGAAAGGCGCGTTTGGTATTCCATACAACATCCTGAAAACTGATGTGATGCGCATACGTAAAATAGATCCCTTTTTGTTGATGATAGCCATTGTTGTCTGTATAGGCTTGCACAGCAAATTTAGATCGGGCATTGACTCCGTATTCTGCAGTTAATAATTGCAAGTTGGGGGTAGAGGGTTCTTCGATCCACTGCTTTCGGAGTGATGTTTTTAAACGAAATCCCACCAGCATATCTCCCGCCATAGAGGGATGTGCGCTGTAGGGGTTGCCGGTCAAATATTCCGAATACAAGGGATACCCCTCTTGTCCCTGAATAACATAAACAGAAAAAAAAGAAAGTAGAAAAAGGAGGTACTTAAAAACCCTGTTGTTTTTGATCTTTTTAATTTAAGCTGCAAGATAACACCTTGAGATAAAATACTAAAGCCTGGTGGCAATCACAAGTAACGGTAGTGAGAATCAATTGTTTTCTGCAATACTAAAATCAGCAAACAAAAGTGTCTCATCTCTTATATCTTCCGGATACAAGAGACTTCTGTATATCCCCCACTTTGGGCGCACGAACTCTGCTTCGGGTCGCCAGTTGATTTTTGCGTCATTGGAATAAGAAAACAAAACTTCTTCCGTAGCCGATACTTTCAATACGATATTGTAGGCGCCACTCGTACGATAATCAATCGTTTCTTCTACAGAAACCCATTGATTAATGAAAGGGGCCAAAGCAGTTTGATCTAAAGTTACTTGGCTGTCTGTCTCGGCATAGCGCAATTCCAAACGATCGGGTGTGCCTTTACGAAGGGTTAGGGTGTACATGGGCATACTTTCGTACTCGCCCCCAACGGACTTTAATTGATGAATGTGCGTGAACTTGGGGGACACTTGAAAACCATCGGCGAGTTTAAACTTCCACCGATAAGTAACCTGCTCATTCAACCTTCCTAATCGATCTTCTGGCGACTGATCGTAGGTTTTGATCTCATTACGTTGTCGATCAAAATTGATACAACGATCATTATCCGGGCTGACATGCATGTAAAAGCGAAAAACATATTTATTCAAATCATTATCAAAAACTTGATCAATATGAGGACCAAAGGTGTCATGATTACAGTCGGGAGCCTCTACTGGGCTAGCTCCTGGGGCCAGCACAGAAGTTATCAAAGCGTAAGTGTCGGTCTCTCCATCTGCCGCTAGAGTAACAGAAGTACTTCCACTAGTTCCTCCAACAGGGTTTTCTACTGGACCAAAATTGGCCGTCAGGTTAATTTCTCCGTTTACAACCAAGGTTAACGGATTTTCTAAAGAGCCGTTTGACCACCCTAAAAAAATATAATTCGCCGCTGGTGTTGCCGTTAAAGTGATACTCGCACCCCTTTCATAAGATCCGCCTTGAGGAGAAACAGTACCTCCAGCAGAAGCTGATATGCTTACATTATAACGAACAACAGGTGCAGGCGTAGTAGGTGTATCATTATCTTCTGCGCCAGCGCAAGAAATAACCAAAAGAGAAATCAATAGTAGGATAGTGTGTCGCATTGATGTTTATTGATTTTCGGTTTTAAACAAAACAAGCAGCGTTAAATAAAAAAAGCCCTTCAATTTCGAAGGGCTTTTTTTTGCGGTCTGGACGGGACTCGAACCCGCGACCCCATGCGTGACAGGCATGT
>WTJB01000006.1 GCA_011526335.1 Candidatus Arcticimaribacter sp. | reverse complement strand
AAGAGACAGTATTTACATAGAGCATCAAAGTCCCAACCATTTATTTTTGTTTGAAGGGTTAGAGGAGCATATGAATTTAATCGCCATAAAGGTAGATGTTCGGGACAAAGACATACACACCCCCGAGGGTTGGCAATGGTTGTTAAAACACCTTAAAGATGCTTCGGTTACCGTTTATCGATCCGCTAAACCCTACGCCAAAGAAAGGGCATTAGAACTTTTCGGGATCATAGAAAAAGGTGGGCAATTGAGTGCTGGCGACCGGTTTAAAACAATTTCTTCTTTTCTTTCATAAGCCCTCGAAAAAATAGGATATTTGTAGGGCGTAATTATAAGAGTGTATGAAACCCGCTATACCCAAAGGAACAAGAGATTTTTCACCCAATGAAGTGGCGAAAAGAAATTATCTAAAAGCCACGCTTCAAGAAGCATTTGAGAATTTTGGTTTTCAGCCGATCGAAACCCCTTCGTTTGAAAAATCGTCCACTCTTTTAGGGAAATACGGTGAAGAAGGCGACCGCCTAATTTTTAAATTACTCAATTCTGGGGAAAAACTTAAAAAAGCCGATCTAGAAGCCCTTAAAGCAAACCAACTTGGACGTTTTTCCAACTCGCTTTCAGAAAAAGCGTTACGCTATGACCTTACGGTACCTTTTGCACGTTATGTAGTGCAGCACCAAAATGATATCAGTTTTCCTTTTAAGCGTTACCAAATTCAACCCGTTTGGAGAGCAGATCGCCCCCAACATGGACGCTTTCAAGAATTTTATCAGTGTGATGCCGATATCGTGGGCAGCACCTCTTTATGGCAAGAAGTAGAGCTATGCCAATTGTATGATACTGTTTTTTCCGCCTTGGGATTAACCGGCTGCTCATTGAAGATAAATAATCGAAAAATCTTAGCGGGTATTGTTGAGGTACTTGGAGTTGAAGATCAATTTATCGATTTTACTGTAGGTCTTGATAAACTAGACAAAATAGGGAAAGAGGGGGTTTACAGTGAATTGTCTTCCAAAGGCTTTTCGCAAAACGCCTTAGACCAATTGGATCCCTTATTGGATTTTACCGGAAGCAATGACGAATTGTTACAGTTGTTAAGTGCTTTGTTGACTTCTTCAGAAATCGGAAAGAAAGGAATAGAAGAAGTTCAGTTTGTCCTAACGCAAGTAAATCAATTGGGCTTGAACGCTACGACCTTAGATCTCGACATTACATTAGCCCGAGGGCTTAACTATTATACAGGATGTATTTTTGAAGTTTCAGCACCAGCCGGTGTCAAGATGGGTTCTATCGGTGGGGGAGGCCGTTATGACGATCTCACGGCAGGTTTTGGTCTAAAAAATGTGAGTGGAGTAGGGGTCTCATTTGGATTTGATCGCATCTATTTGGTTTTAGAAACCTTGGATTTATTTCCTCCTTCGGTTATTCGTTCTACACAAGTGATGTTTGCTAATTTTGGAGCGGAGACCGCGGGATTAATACAATCCTTTGTACGCCAACTTCGTATCAAAAAGATCAGAACCGAATTTTATCCGGATGGGGTAAAAATGAAAAAGCAAATGAGCTACGCCAATCAAAAAGATATACCCTTTGTTGTTTTGATCGGGTCGGAAGAAAAAGCGCAAGGTCAAGCCTTGTTAAAAAATATGGAAAGCGGAGAACAAACCTCTATTTCACTAGAAAATTTAATCTCCGCTTTAGAAAATCAGTTGAAAGCTTAGTGCCCCTCTATCGAGCCTAGATAGCGTTCTGCATCTAGTGCTGCCATACATCCTGTTCCAGCAGCGGTAACTGCTTGTCGATATTCTTTGTCTTGCACATCTCCTGAGGCAAAAACGCCAGGGATATTTGTTTTGGTACTTTTGCCCTCTGTAATCAGATAGCCGGCATCGTCCATCTCCAATTGTCCTTTAAAAATAGCTGTATTGGGCTGATGTCCTATGGCAATAAATAAACCGGTAATTGGGATTTCAGTTTTTTCTTGGGTCTGATTGTTTACCATACGCAAGCCTTCTACAACTTGTTCTCCTAAAACTTCATCAACCTCAGTGTTGTACAATACTTCGATATTCTCAGTACGATTTACGCGGTGTTGCATAGCCTTTGACGCCCGCATAACATCTCTACGGACCAACATGGTTACTTTGGTACAAATATTGGCTAAATAGGTCGCTTCTTCTGCAGCAGTATCTCCCGCCCCAACGATGGCGACTTCTTGCCCTTTATAGAAAAATCCGTCACAGACCGCACAGGCAGAGACTCCCCCGCCACGAAGGCGTTGCTCACTGGGTAAGCCCAAGTATTTTGCACTTGCTCCTGTAGAAATGATGATGGTTTCTGCTTCAATGGTAGTGGTGCTATCGACAACAGCCGTATGAATTCCACCGACTTCTTTGCTGAAATTGACTTCTGTTATATGCCCAATTCTCACTTCGGTGCCAAAACGTTCTGCTTGCTCCTGCAATTCCATCATCATCGCTGGGCCGTCTATACCTTTTGGATACCCAGGAAAGTTGTCTACTTCAGTTGTCGTGGTCAATTGCCCACCCGGTTCCATTCCAGTATAAACAACGGGTTTTAGGTCAGCTCTAGCAGCATAAATTGCTGCCGTATATCCTGCTGGTCCACTTCCTATAATCAAACATTTTATTCTCTCCATGGTTTCGTATTTTCTCGAAAACCAAAAC
>WTJB01000136.1 GCA_011526335.1 Candidatus Arcticimaribacter sp. | reverse complement strand
ATGTTTGGTCCTGTACGGCCCTGGAACAATGACAATGACAATACCCGTGACAACCTGCGCCAGGCCATGGCGCAAAACCCCTATTTACAGGTCATGACACAATCGGGCTACTATGATGGGGCAACAACTTATTTTGCTGCAAAGTATTCGCAATGGCAGATGGACCCTAGCGGAAAACTTCGCGATCGTTTTTCCTTTAAGGGCTACCGCAGTGGTCATATGATGTATCTAAGACGTGAAGATCTACGGCAAGCCAACGAAGACATTCGTGCTTTTTTAGCGGCCTCTGCACCTCAAGGCAAATCGGCAAAGTACTAATTGGCGATATAAGCTTTGACCGACGCATTGGGCGCCAAGATGTTGTAGCCCTCCCAAAAACTGGGGTCATAGGCGTTCCGCTTTTCGGGAGTAAAGGTCTTGTTTTCTTTGAGGTCTGTAAAGCATTTTTCTGAAAGGGGGGTCTCGTCAAAAATAACCAGCGTGATCTGGCTACGTTGGTCTAAGTTAAAATGCACCTCTCCTTTTAGCTCGTTTTGCTTGCGTCTCCCGCGGACAAATTTGTTTTTTTCGACCACTTTAAACGGGCGGTCTATTCCTGTTGTATAGGCATTATCTGTGGTCAGATACTGCAAGTTGTACTTGTCGTTCCCAAATTTATTGAATTTGAGTTGCACGGCGTTATGATACAGTTCAAATGATAATCCAAAGAGCGAAAATGAATTGAGTGCAGCATTGTTTTTATACTCAATTTGAAGAAGCGCAAAGCTGTCGGCATCAATGTATAGGGTCCCGGTGTATTTCCCCTTTTTATGGTTTGGCCTAAAGGCAATCTGATAGACCGGCGTATCCTCTAAATAAGTAAAATTCATTAGGTCAAAAGCATAGTATTTGCTTTTGGTCAAAACGCTGAGGTCAAGTTTATTTTTTTTAACAATAGAGGAAAAAATATTTTTTAGCCGATTGTTCCTCCCGCGGTAAAAGGCTTCTTCAGGGGGAAATTCATCCTCTTCCTCTTCTTTTTCTACCGCTTCTGTGCTGGCTACTTGGGTGCTGTCTTTGGGTTTTTCGATTACCTCCCCTCGGTCAACTTTGGTGCTAAAAATACCCGATTTAAATTTAAAGTAAGAATTCTCTTTTACCTGTTGATCCAGTACCGAAGTGATTTTATTTTCGATCTGATCGTAGCCCTTTTCATTGAGGGTGTCGGCCAATTCTACCGCACGATCCAAACGCAGTTTTTGATTTTCTTTTGACCAGTCGCCATAGAGTTTTCCGTAGGATTCTGTATGCCAAGCATCTTCTACCGGAATGGTTTTAAATAAAGAATCCCAAAATTGTTGATTGAATTCTTTGATGGAAGATCGCTTTACCTTCATTTCTCTTTTGAGATATTTTTGATAAAAAGATTCTCGCATAAAAAAGGTTTTTTCACTCAGGTCTAGGTTGTATTTCGCTGCAATATTTTCTTGGGCTTTTTTGATGATCTCTTCGGCTGTTAGTTTGTTTTGGGTGAGGATAACAGCATTCAATTCAATTTCTTTTGGAGCCAAGTAGAGGAGGGAATCTTGTACTAGATCGGCACGGAGATTCCTATTTTTATACCCCATACAAGAAATAAAGAGCGAGTCTTGTAGGGTAAAGGGGGTAGATTTTATCAATCGGAAAGCGCCTTCTTCGTTAGCGATGGTATTCTCATTAAAATTGCTGAGCACAGTGGCGTAGGGGATAGGGTCTTTGGTCAGGCTATCCACCAAGGTCACCCTGATTTCTTGACCTAGGAGGAAAGTTGACCACCAAAAAAAGCCAATATATAGATATGTTTTCACGCCATAAATATTTCTTTAAAGGTAGCTTTTTAAATTGATCTAAGGAGATGAGGGAAGTACCGTAGTTTTGTTTTTGATCGCTTATTGTTGTGTGTGTTGCACCCATTCCGTTTTTTGAATACGGTAGGCGAGACATTCTTCATGTTTTGGAAAGTCGCTTAGATTGGGGTGTCGAAAGACGCCTATTTTTTTCATCCCAATTTTTTTCATCACCTTTTCCGATTTCGTGTTATCCACGGTACAGGTAGCGATGATTTCGTCTAGCCCAATGTATTGAAATCCATAGGCAAGGCATTTTTGGGCCCCTTCGGTGGCATAGCCCTTACCCCATGCACTTTTCTTTAAGCGCCACCCGATATCGACCGCAGGGGTAAAGGCCGTGGGATAGTCTTGATAGGTCAAACCTATAAAACCAATACATTCTTGGGTAGCCAAAATTTCTGTTGCAAAATAGGTGTATTGCCGTTGGCTAAAGTGATGTTTTAGTCGCTCAAACAAGGCCTTGTTTTCTTCTTTTGTCAATGTTTTAGGGAAATGCTTCATGACCTCCTTGTCGGCGTTCATGACTTCCAACACCTTCCTGTCCTTTGCGGTCCATTGACGAAAGCCCAGTCGTTTAGAGGTAAAAAGATAGTCCTTGTTTTTCAATGGATGTAATTTGTTTTATGGGTGGAAGGGTTTGGCTATGATTTCGTTGTGGAATCATCCACAGGATTATTCCGCTGAGAAATCAGCCATTGATTTATACTTTTATTTTGGTGTGGCACAAAACACAATGAATTATAGCCATTGTTAGCCACTGTATTTTAAAGTTCTTTTTTCATTGCAATAAATTCGAAATTTTCTTTTCCAATTTGAAAATCGTGATTA
>WTJB01000148.1:5849-10167 GCA_011526335.1 Candidatus Arcticimaribacter sp. | reverse complement strand
GTGTGATATAGATCGCTTACCCTTTTTTCTTATGCAACAGACAGTATTGGTTACGGGAGCATCTTCTGGCTTAGGCAAATCCATAGCCCACCATTTGCACTCTCTGGGTTTTACCGTGTTTGGTACCAGCCGTACGCCTCATAAATATCCCGATTTTCCTTATCCTCTTTTGGCTTTAGACATTAGCAATACCGCAAGTGTTGACCTTTTCTTTGCGGAATTGAAAAGCCATACCCAAGGCATAGACGTCTTGGTAAACAATGCGGGAGTGGGAATAACCGGGGCGGTAGAAGAAGTCAATATAGACGCCTTAAAAGCGCATTTTGACACCAATTTTTTTGGTCCTTTGGCCATTACCCAACAGATCTTGCCCATGATGCGAAAAGCAAAGCAGGGGAAGATCATCAACATTACCTCTATAGGCGCCTCTATGGGGCTGCCTTTCCGTGGCGGGTACTCTGCCTCCAAAGGCGCTTTACACATCTTGACAGAAGCCCTAAGGATGGAAGTAGCCCAATTTGGAATAGAGGTCTGTACCCTTGCTCCGGGGGACTATGCGACCGATATTGCCGCCAGGCGTTATTACGAACCCAATAAAAAGGGATCGCCCTATGAGCAGCTGTATCAAGAAAGTTTATCGACCATGGATGAACATGTAGACGATGGAAATGACCCGCAAGAAATTGCTGAAGCCGTGGTCAAGTTGATCCACAAAAAGCAGTTACAACCCCACTATGCCGTGGGACCCTTTATGCAAAAGCTCTCTTTGACTCTAAAACGATTGCTTCCGCAGAAAGTTTTTGAACGTTTGTTGAAGAATCATTATAATTTGTAATTTTAAAAAAACCCGAACTATGAAATTTTTTATCGACACGGCCAATCTGGACCAAATCAAAGAAGCCGAAGCCCTAGGGGTTTTGGATGGTGTTACCACAAATCCTAGTTTGATGGCCAAAGAGGGCATCACGGGACAGGATAATATTTTAAAGCATTATGTGGCCATATGCGAGGCCGTTGAAGGCGATGTGTCTGCCGAAGTCATTGCTACCGATTATGCAGGAATGATCAAAGAAGGGGAGGCCCTTGCGGCATTGCATCCCCAGATTGTGGTTAAAATCCCGATGATAGAAGATGGGGTAAAAGCACTTCGTTATTTTTCCAATCAAGGTATAAAAACGAATTGTACGCTTGTTTTCTCAGCAGGGCAAGCCCTTTTAGCGGCCAAAGCCGGAGCCACCTATGTTTCTCCTTTTATCGGACGCTTGGATGATATTTCTACCGATGGTTTGAATTTGATTCAAGAAATTCGAGAGATCTATGACAATTATGAGTTTGAAACCGAAATTTTAGCCGCTTCCGTGCGTCATACCATGCATGTGATTGACTGTGCAAAAATTGGTGCAGATGTCATGACGGGGCCATTGAGTTCCATCAAAGGATTGCTAAAACACCCGCTAACGGATATCGGACTAGCGAAGTTCTTAGAAGACTACAAAAAAGGAAATTAAAGTGACTGCCTTGCCCAATGGGGTTTGGCTTTTAGTACCTCTTTATAGATGGGGCATGTGGGTTCATGTGCCCCTTTTATATAGCCTGTTCCCATCAAAAATTCATTGGTGATTTCGTTGCCTGTAAAATGGAAGTTTTTATTAAATATAGCCACTCCATCTTCTTTACATTCAATATTTTGCATTGCAATCCAATTCGCAAAAGAACCTGCCTCTTTTTGGAGTTCTAATACTTTATTGGCGTTGTAAATGATGGCTTCTATCTTTTTTCGCATCCGTATGATTCCCTTATCCTGTAGCAACCTTTGTATGTCCGATTCGGTAAAGGCAGCAATGTGCGGAATGGAAAAATCAGCATAGGCATTGCGGATGCTGTCCTTTTTTTTGAGTATGGTATCCCAACTCAGTCCCGCCTGGTTGATCTCTAAAATAAGCCGACCAAAAAGCGCATTGTCGTCGCTTACCGGAAAGCCGTATTCTGTAGCGTGATAGTGCTGGTGCAGTGCAGAAAATTCTCCAGATTCAACGGCTACACAATAGGAAGTGAATTGGGCCATAACTAGGGGTGATAACGCTTTAAATCCTCCGTAAAAGCTTTGGAGAATATATTGCCAAAGCCCTGTAAAATTTTGCCGTTTTTATCGGTGATGATGCCCTTGTTCAGGAGGGTAATCATCCAGATTTTACTCACTTGTTCAAAATCGACTAAGGCAAATTGGTTGGTGGGATCGATTTGCATGGCACGTTGGTATTCGCGCATCAAATCATTGTAAGGCTGTATGCAGATTCCCACAAAACGGTAGTTGGGGTAGGCTTCTTGGTAAGCTTTTATTTTCTGCTGTGTTCGGCTGTAATGATTCATTTGGGTTTGTGACCAAAAATAATAGACCGTCGGCATCCCTCTCAGCGAAGTAGACGAAACGATGTCTTCATTGTTTTTTTGAAGCTCAATAGGGGGAAGGGGCTGTCCTTTTTGCATAAACTGCAACGCACGATGCAGTCCTGCAATTTCGCTTAAATAATCCGGAGAGCTATTGAGTTGGAAATAGTATTGTAAAAACGCTTCGTGATTTTCGTGATTTTGAAACTGAATCAACTCTTCATAGGCCACCGCCCGCGCCAAGTTGTTTCGCAATACGGTAGAGTTTATCGTTTCATCGATCTTTTGTAACCGCCTCAGGTTAAAGGCCGTGGTATTGCGTTGTTGAAAATAGGTTTTCCCCTCTTCTAAGGCTTCTTGACTCAGGTAGCTGAGCATATAGTTGATATAGGGTTCATAAAAGGCCAAATCAATCTCCCCGTAATTTAAAAAATTGCGAAAGTCAAAATAGGTACTGTCTTGCGCCAAGACATTTTCTTTTCCACGGATCAGGGCATAGCGTTCTCTGCGGTTGGCATAGGGATATACATAAGCCGCCTGGGTTACTTTTTGCGCAAAGGGACTGAGGTTTGATTGATCGGAAAAGTAGATCCACCGTTGTTTTTTCTCTTGGGTCAAGGAATCGATGATCTGATTAAAGGCGTCGCTATTGAGGGCGTATTTAGACGCGAGAAAACCGACTTCCTTTTTTAGTCCCAAAACAATTTCCATCAAAAAATTGTTTTTGGCTGCACCCCGACCACTGTACACCAAGGAAGCATCAAAATCTGCGGTGTTGATGCGTGTCCATATCGAGTCGCCTTTTTCGAGGATCAACAACTCATTTTCGGGCAGGTGTTCTAATTTAAACAAACCATAGTCTAGGGAGTCATAGCGTCTTGTAAATCTATTGTTTTCGTCCAAGCGTATGGAATCGATACGCTTGTTGTATTTGTATAAGCTGATGAATTCGGAAGAAGGTTGTATGATTTGTCCCCCGAGAAAACTGGTGTTTTCTTCGGTTGATGGGGAAGAACACCCCAGCAAGAAAAAACTTCCAAGCAGTAAATAAAGCGTATTTTTCATTTAGGTTAAAGTACTATTTTTTGACCTTTTCTGCGGTTAAAATGAAGTTAAAAAAAATCAACAGTACGCAAGAGTTTTCCTTATTTTTGCCAACAAATTATAGACTATGTTATCGGTATCCAATTTATCTGTCCAATTCGGAAAACGCGTTTTGTTTGATGAAGTAAACGTCACCTTTACCCCCGGGAACTGCTATGGCATTATTGGTGCCAATGGCGCGGGGAAGTCCACTTTTTTAAAAATATTGGCCGGAAAACAAGAAGCCAATTCTGGGAGTGTTCATTTAGAACCCGGAAAACGCATGTCGGTCTTGGAGCAAAACCACAACGCCTATGATGAGCATACGGTCTTGGACACCGTATTGCGCGGAAACCAAGCTTTGTATGCCGTGAAAACGGAAATGGATACCATCTACGCCAAAGAAGATTTCAGCGATGCCGATGGCGATCGGGTAGGCGAGTTGCAAATTATCTTTGAAGAAATGAACGGCTGGAATGCCGATAGCGATGCGGCTGCCCTTTTGTCCCATTTAGGCATATCCGAAGCTCTTCACTATACGACTATGGCCGATCTGGATGGGGTGCAAAAAGTACGGGTATTGTTGGCGCAAGCCCTCTTTGGAAATCCAGATGTACTCATTATGGATGAGCCGACCAATGATTTGGACTATGAAACCATCCTTTGGTTAGAAAACTTTTTAGCCAATTATGACAATACGGTGATTGTGGTCTCGCACGACCGTCATTTCTTGGATGCCGTTTGTACGCATATTTCGGATATTGATTTTGGGAAAATCAGTCATTTTTCTGGAAACTATACCTTCTGGTACGAATCCAGTCAATTAGCGGCACGTCAACGGGCACAA
>WTJB01000148.1:4807-5839 GCA_011526335.1 Candidatus Arcticimaribacter sp. | reverse complement strand
CGAAGAAAAGAAGAAAGAACTGCAAGAGTTTATTGCCCGATTTTCGGCCAATGTAGCCAAGTCTAAACAAGCGACCTCGCGGAAAAAGATGATTGATAAGCTCAACATCGAAGAGATCAAACCCTCTAGCCGACGTTATCCCGCCATCATCTTTGAACAAGAGCGCGAAGCTGGGGATCAAATTTTAAACATAGAAGGCTTAAAAGCCAGTCTCGAAGGAGATTTGCTGTTTCAGGAAGTGAACATCAACTTGGCCAAAGGCGATAAAGTCGTGATTTATTCAAAAGACTCAAGAGCCGTTACGGCATTTTACCAGATTGTAACCGGAAATATGGCGGCAGACCAGGGAGAATATCAATGGGGCGTTACCACCACACAGGCCTATTTACCCCTAGACAACGCACATTATTTTGACAATGACCTGTCGTTGGTCGATTGGTTACGTCAATACGCCCAGACAGAAGAAGAACGCGAAGAAGTGTATATCCGCGGCTTTTTGGGGAAAATGATCTTTAGCGGGGAAGAGGCTTTAAAACAATCGAACGTCCTCTCTGGAGGCGAAAAAGTGCGTTGTATGTTGTCCAAAATGATGATGAGTCGTTCCAATGTGTTGCTTTTGGACGAACCCACCAACCACCTTGATTTGGAATCGATTACCGCTTTTAACAATGCCTTAAAGAACTTTAAGGGTACGGTGCTATTGACCACCCATGACCATGCTTTTGCACAAACGGTGGGCAACCGCATCATCGAATTGACGCCCAAAGGCATCATCGATCGGTACATGACCTTTGACGAGTATATGACCGACCCAAAAATCAAAGAGCAACGGGAAAAGATTTATGCATAATTCTTTGGGAGGTTTTCTTATGCATCGATCATAAGACTTTTTAAGTCCCTCTCCCGGGAAAGATATTTTTCAAAATAAAACTTACCTTAGGGAAAAAGATCTAAATGACCCTAAAGGCATGGAAGGCTGCAGGCCATTATTTTTCCTATAAACAACATCACATCTTTGTTCGCGAAGAAGGC
>WTJB01000148.1:0-4797 GCA_011526335.1 Candidatus Arcticimaribacter sp. | reverse complement strand
CTATGTTAGCGATTATATACGTCAGGATAAGTCTTTTCCAGAAAATCAACCCTTTCTCCTGGATGACGAAGTATATTTTTTATCCTTTTATGTTCCAGTAAAAGAAACTCAAACCCTACATCTTTTACCAATTTTGGGAGATGAATTGCTAGAAAGTCGAGGATGGCCTGCTCTTTTTTATCCCTTATACAAAACAGAGAAACATAAAGATTATGTCTTAATTACGGTTCACAATGCAGCACTTGAAGACGGACTTGATCCCAATTTTAAACACCGAGACCGTTTGATTGAAGCGCTAGAGAGTTGGCGAAAAGACTATATGAACCTGCCCAGTTCTACCGTAGCGGCATTTCAAAAATAAGTTTTATATTGTGAGAAAGGCGATATGACATTAAAAGAATGGAAGGCGGCAGGCCATTATTTTTCCTATAAACAACATCACATCTTTGTTCGCGAAGAAGGCGCCGGAGAACCCCTAGTATTGATTCACGGTTTTCCCACCGCTTCCTGGGACTGGCAACAGCTGTGGCCAGCACTGACCCAACGCTATCACATCCTTGCCTTGGATATGCTTGGGTTTGGCTTTTCGGATAAACCCCGCCATTATCCTTATAGCATCCTCGATCAAGCCAATATAATCGAAGCTTTGCTCCAAAGTAAAAAAATAGCGCAGGTTAAAATAATTTCTCATGATTATGGGGATACTGTCGCCCAAGAATTATTGGCGCGCTTCAACACCCGCCAAAGCAGGCGAGAAGCGGGGCTAGACATCACCCATCTCTGCCTTTTAAATGGGGGCTTATTCCCAGAAGTACACCGACCATTATTGGTGCAAAAGGTATTGATGAGCCCGGTAGGCTTTCTGGTTGGCCGACTGTTTAACCGCGCCAAACTGGGGAAAAATTTTAAGAACATTTTTGGTCCCAACACCCAACCCACAGAAGCGGAATTGGACGATTTTTGGACCCTGATCGAAGGCAATGGTGGACGTTATGTGTTTCACTTGCTTATCCGCTATATGGCAGAACGGGTGCAGTACCGCGAACGTTGGGTAGGGGCACTACAAGCCACCAAAATCCCGCTTTGCTTTATCAATGGGGTTGCCGATCCTATTTCAGGACAGCATATGGTGGACCGTTATCGGGAACTGATTCCCCACCCCCAAGTGGTAGAACTAAAAGGCATTGGGCATTTCCCCTTGATCGAAGCCCCGCAAGCGGTGTTGGAGCATTTTTTAGGCTTTGTGGGGAGGAGTGAAAAGGCGCAAGCATTATAAACACGCGCTAGGAGGTGCTCATCGTTTTGATCATAAGCGAAACCCCTTGATTAATCCCCCAAAAAATTCTAAATGAAAATCCAGTAGTATAGGTTATCGGTAGTAGAACAGTTTGGGGCTGTCGGAGTAAATGTAGTAAAAAAATTAATACCTTATCGGCTAAGGGTCATGGCTTTATCCTCTACTGCCTTTGCAGGGGGTGATGATTTAAGCTGCATAGGTCACGCTATTGCCTTATTACTATTGCCCAATGCCTTTTCCTTAGCTTTAGGGTACAAAAAAAGGGAGCGAACTCCCTTTTCTATTCTGGTATAATTTTTTTAGGTAAAAATAAAGTAGGTACTGATTACGATTAAAATCACGATAACCCCCATCGTATTTACGTGTTTCCAAGGGGTGATGTCTACCTGTTCAGTATAGCTTTGTTCATAGGCAATGGCTCTTGGGCGTAATTTCCCTATCAACAACATGATCCCAATATTAAAGAGGAATAAAATGGCCATGATGTGTAAGAAATGCGGATAGGTCCCGCCGTTTTCGATCACATAATCTTTTAAAATAAATTGACTGATGGAATACAAAACAACCCCCGACCCTATGGCAACTTTTGCGGCAAGGGCAGGAACATATTGGGTTAAATAACCCACCAAAATAATGGTTAGGATAGGAATGCTGTAACAGCCGTTGATTTCTTGTAAGTAGCCAAACAGTCCTTCGGGGGCATTGGCAATGCCGGGAGCAATAAACATCGAGAGTAAAGCAAGGAAGATCCCAAAGGTTTTTCCCGCTTTGACCACTTGGCGTTCATCGGCCTCTTTGTTGATGTATTGCTTGTAAATATCTAATCCAAAGAGGGTTACCGAACTGTTTAAGGCCGAGTTAAAGGAGCTTAAAATGGCGCCAAAAAGAACGGCAGCAAAGAAGCCTAATAAAACGGGAGGTAAAATTTTGTTGACCAGTAAACCATAGGATTGGTCGGCTTGTTCTGGGGCAAGGGTGCCTCCAAAGATATAAAAGGCAATGATCCCGGGCAGTACAACAATAAGCGGCCCCAAAATCTTGACAAAGGCAGCAATGATAAGTCCTTTTTGTCCTTCGACTAAGTTTTTGGCCGCCAGTGCACGTTGAATAATGGCTTGGTTGGTTCCCCAATAGAAGAGTTGTACCAACATCATCCCGGTAAACAAAGTACTAAAGGGGATGGCCGAATCGTTATCGCCCATGGCTTTAAATTTTTCGGGCGCGTGATTGTACAGGGTGTGAATCCCATCCCATAGGCTTCCCTCTCCAATGTAGAGCAATCCAAAAATGGGAATCATTAAACCACCAATGAGTAATCCAATAGCGTTTACGGTATCAGAAACGGCTACGGCTTTTAAGCCCCCAAAGATGGCATAAATAGAACCGATAAGACCAATGGACCATACCGTTACAATCAAGGTAGTACTTTGATCTAGGCCAAAGACCGTGGTAAGATCAAACATCCCAATCAAGGCGACGGCACCAGAGTAGAGGACGATGGGCAATAAGACCACCACATAGCCGCTCAAGAAGAGTCCAGAAGTGATGGATTTGGTCGCTATGTCATAACGGCGTTCTAAAAATTGAGGGACGGTGGTCAATCCTCCTTTGAGGTAGCGGGGCAATAGAACCACTGCGGTAACGACCATAGCAATGGCCGCCAGGGTTTCCCAGGCCATGACCAAGATTCCTTCGTTAAAGGCTGAGCCGTTTAAGCCCACCAATTGTTCGGTAGAGAGGTTGGTTAACAATAAAGAGGCGGCAATAACGGGTGCGGTAAGGCTTCTGCCCCCTAAAAAATAACCGTCTTCTGTGTTTTCGTCTGTTTTACGTGTTGCGAGATATGCCACAAGGCCTACCAATAAGGTAAAGCCGAGGAAAATAATAAATTGCATAGTAGTGTTTCATTCAATTGATTCCCTAAAATAGGAAAACATATTTAAAGACGCCCCCTATAAAAGGGAGTAAAATGAAACCCGGAATAAAAAAGATGTAAAAGCGACCTGGTAAAAAGGGATAGAGCTATTCGCTCAACTGATCCAATACCTTTAAGGCCTTTTCGTGTTCATCTTCATGAACAAACACCTCTTGGATTTGGAGTGCAGGGCTTCCAAAACCGGCAAGACGGGCCGATTCGGAATCGTCTTTTACCACGGCAGTGATTCCTTCAGATTCTAGTGCATCTCTTAGGGCGAGTACGTGGATAGAAGATCCTGTAAATATTTTTTGATATTGGGACATAGATGAACTGTTTAGGATTTATTGTATTTGCTATCCCAAATGGCGGGATTAAAGTTTTTACCCATAGCAAAACCACCGTATAAAATAATGGAAGCGATGGCTTTAAACATAAAGAAGTACACCATCCAGATGCTTGTCCAATCGTTGGTTTTGCTAAACAATCCCATCGGCAGTAAATAGGTGGCCACCCCGCTGATCAAGAGGGTAAATACGATGAGATTGGCAATGCTTTTAAAGGGCCACATGCGGAGCTTTCTCATGGGTTGTAAATCTTTACCCCATTTGTGTATCAGGTAGAAATAGTCATTCCCTAGCGGTACAAAAAGTAAGGGGTCGTCTGTTTTTTCTAAAACAAACATCTTTGAGGGGGCCATGATCTTAAACCCAGAGAGGCTAGTGTTGTGCGTATTTTCTAAGGCAGCAATTTTTTCAAATGCCTTTTTAGGTAATGGACTTTTAAAGTACTTGATGTCCAAAAAGCGTAAACGAAAATCGATACACGTTTTCTTGATGCTGCTGATATGGTAAATTTTATCGCTGTCCAATTGGTCGAAATCAAACTGATTAATGCTTCGTTGCTGATCCGAAAATGCTCTATTTAATTGGCTTATAGCATCCTCATGCGCAGCGTATTCTGCTCGGATAGTATTTAGTTCGGTTTCGAGGTTGGTAGGAGAAAGAATGTTCAGCTTCATAATCATTTTCATTTACCTTGTAAAATTAAGGAAAAAAAAAGCAATGAACAAGTTTAGAAGATCTTCCCAGCGGCTAACGAAGTTCAGCGTCGAATTGTGACTCAAACGTTTTGCGTAATTTCCCCATGACCTTATCTATCTGCTTGTCGGTAAGGGTTTTATTTGGGTCATTAAAATAAAAACTCAACCCGTACGATTTTTTGTTTGAGGCTATGTTTTTGCCTTCATAAACGTCAAAGAGATCGACTTTTATCAAGATTTTACGTTCCACTTTTTCAGCGACTTGTTTTAATGCCTCAAAAGTAACCGATTTGTCTATCAACAGGGCAAAGTCCCTTCTTGAGGTAGGGAATTTAGGCAATTCTGTGACTATCTTGTCTTTTCTGTTGGAAAGAACATAGAGAACATCCCAGTTAAATTCGGCAAAAAGAACCTCTTGATCGATAGAAAAGTGTTTGGCGATTTCTGATTTTACACTACCAAATTTTACCAAGACTTTGTCTTTGATTGTATAATCAAAACCTTCAGTAAAGAGGTCGCTGCCCGTATTCTGGATTTCATATT
>WTJB01000152.1 GCA_011526335.1 Candidatus Arcticimaribacter sp. | reverse complement strand
GGTTTCGTTGTTAGCATAATCTAGAATTTCGGGTGGTCTTACCGATGAGGGATTCCCTACGGGCAAAGTTACTTTCCAGTTATTAAGATCTATTTCTGGTAAAGTATAATTCTGTTGGGTTGTTGTACTGGAAGTAGTCGATGCTTCAGAGGTATTCCCCTCTGAAGCATTATTTTGACTACTATTTTGCTGTGTGATTAAATAAGATGATAAATCAAATTCAGGCGATGGTTTTTTTTCACATCCAATGAATAGGATCATAAAAAGAAACAAGAATTTCATTTCAAAAAAGTTGATCACAAAGACTTTATCCATCCCAATTAATCTTCTGCGGGATAAATTTTAACGTTATCAATATAGGCGTCTTCAGCAGTTACACCAAACATCCATATAGAGATTAATCCTGTAGAAGGTGCAGTAAAAGGTGCTCTTACCAAAGTAAAGTTTCCTTTTCCAAGTGCAACATCTCCAACAGTAGAAACAATGCGAGTACTCGCTTCAGCATTAACACCGTCTGTGAAATGACCATCTAGAATTTGAACTTCAACACGGTCTCCTCCGGTTACATCGTCTCTATCATTCTTAATCGCATAACTATACTCAAGGATATAATCACGTTCTGGAGATACAGTTACCGCTTGGTAAGCATGTCTTGAGCTAGCACTTCTTAGGTGTGCAGCAGAAGTACTATTGGTCCATTTTGCTCCACGTGTTTTGGAATCTGCTGATGTCCCATCATATAACATGGGTTCTCCATCAGAACTACCATTGTAAGGATTTCTAGTCGTACCGTCAGACCAGCTATCTATTTTCCAAGCATCATAACTTGAATCTTCAAAGTCTCCATTTAATATATCTGGATTGATTGCTGGAGGTTGTGGTGGTTCAACCACAACCACATCTTTGGTGATTGAGTTTGATACCCCAAGATTGTCTGATGCTCTGAGGGTCACAGAGTAGGTTCCTTCTCCAGAAAATTCGTGTTCTGGCTCTACTTCAGTGGATGTTCCTCCGTCTCCAAAATCCCATGCGTAAGTCGTTGCACTTTGAGAGGTGTTTGAAAAATTATAAATCAAATAATTTTGACTTTCTACAGCAGAAAAACTAGCACTTGGCGGTGTTAAATCTGGTAGTGAGCCTGCTTCTGGAAGTTCTAACTCTTCCACACAACTTTGCGCTGTAAGCAAGACAATCGATAATGCAAAAACTGATTTAAAACGCTTCAGATTTGCCGTAATTAATGTTTGTGTTTTTTTCATATTATGTTCTTTTTAGTTGCAGACTTGCCTTAGAGCAAGTCCACAACATTATTAACTAAGAAATGAAATTAATATCCTGGGTTTTGGGTTAACGAACCTTTACTTAGCCCTATTTCTATCTGAGGGATGGGTAGTAACAAATCAGTTGTTGTAAATCCATAGCCGTTAGTTGCAGAAAAAGCAGAAAGTACACCTTGCGCCTCTCCTAGACGAACCAAGTCAAAAAGGCGATGGTTTTCAAAAGCCAATTCTACTCTTCTTTCGTTAAGTAATAGTTCTTTGGTTACTATAGTTACAGCTGTGTTCAAGCCTGCTCTGTTACGCACCGCTTGGAAAGAAGCCAAAGCAGCTGGGTCAATGGTATCATTGTTTCCGGCTAAGATAGACTCCACATGCATCAATAATACATCAGCATAACGCAATACGATCCAATCATTACCTGCTTTTGTAGGATCCGCGGCATAGTCGGGTCCAAGTTCTCCGTTAGGAAAATATTTGGCGACCTGATACTCTTGAGGTTGACTTGCATCTTGACGATAAGATACCGCAGTACGACTACCCCCTATATCATCAAATGCAGTACGAACATCAGCAGTTACATAATTTACTCCAGAAGTTCTTCCTACAGCATTTAACCATTCTGCAGAAAAGTTTTGGCTGTCGATCCCACCTGTTTCGTATCCAATGGCGAAGATTGTTTCACTGTTGTCTTCGGTGTAGAAAACGTCAGCAAAATCTGCTTCCAAAGAATAACGACCGCTATTGACGATGCTTTCGCAAAGCGTTCTAGCCGCAGCATAGTTGCCACGCGTTAAGTGTACTTTCGCCAACAAAGCTTGTGCAGCTGCTTGAGATGCACGGGTTCTGTTGTTTCCTAAGCCCCCTGCTACAGCTGTTGTTAAGTCTGCTGTGATCAGGTCATAAATATCGCTTTCTGAAGCTCTTGTGTATGCAATATCTGTATCGCCAGGACCAATAACTGAAGTCACAAGCGGAATTGCCCCGTACAAACGCACTAAATTAAAATAGGCATAAGCACGTACAAATTTTGCTTCAGCTTCAAACTGTGCTGCTGTTGCTCCAGATACTACATCTAGGTTTTCTAAAACTATATTCGCTCTAAAAATTACGTTATAAAAACTTCTATAGTAATCCGCTACAATACCATTCGTAGCTTCTACTGCGTAGCTCTCAAATTGAGCAGCTTCACCTTCTTGTGCTTTTGTACGTGTATTATCACTACGCATCTCCGTCAGATAAAATTCTACTTGAGTAGCGTGGTTATCATTTGCACTGGTAGAATTTACTCCTTGCAAACCATCATACATATTGATGACCGCAGTTTCTAACTCCGTGGCATTGTTATAGTAACTTCCTCCATTAATGGCCGAAGTCAACTCTGGCTCTAAAAAATCGCTTTCACAGGAAGTAGTGAACACTCCTACAAAAAAC
>WTJB01000060.1 GCA_011526335.1 Candidatus Arcticimaribacter sp. | reverse complement strand
GCGCTGGAGTTGGGTTCTAGAAATATACGCTCGAATGTAATTGCACCAGGTTTTATTGAAACCGAAATGACCGCAAAGCTTTCAGAAGAAGTCGTAGCAGGTTGGCGAAACGGAATCCCCCTAAAAAGAGGTGGGACCCCTGAAGATATTGCCAATGCTTGCGTATTTTTAGCTTCCGACCTATCAAATTATATCACCGGCCAAGTCATTAATGTGGACGGTGGAATGCTAACCTAAAACAAAATAATTATGCAAAATTTCCCAAAGATTGGATTACCCGCAATGGTATTGGGGTTTATCCTTATTATTTCGATTTCAAAGTCCTCCATTAATATTGGTTATGGAGAAGCGGGTGTACTATTCCGCACTTTTGGGGGTGGGGTTGTTACCGACACTCCTCCCTTAGGCGAAGGGTTTCATATCATTGCACCCTGGAATAGAGTATATATCTACAACGTAAAGCAGCAAGAATTTTTTGAAGGAAATATGCAGGTATTGTCTTCAAATGGTCTAGAAATCTCATTAGACGTATCTGTATTGTATCAGCCTAAATACGAAGAATTGGGACTCCTGCACCAAACCAAAGGAGAAGACTATGTCAACATTGTTTTAATTCCTCAAATACGTGCTGTAGCGCGTTCTGTGGTGGGACGTTATACCCCAGAACAATTGTACTCTACAAAACGAGACGCCATACAAAACGAAATCTTCGAGGAAACCTTAAAAAATGTCGAAGAGCAACACATACAGGTGAATGCCGTTTTGGTTCGTGACGTTACCCTTCCAGTAGCCATTAAAGAAGCGATTGAAAGAAAGTTACGTCAAGAACAAGAAGCCCTTGAATATGAGTTCCGCTTGGCAAAAGCAAAACAAGAAGCCGAGCGTCAACGTATTGATGCAGAAGGAAAAGCAACAGCTAACCGTATCTTAAGTGCCTCTTTGACGGATAAAATTTTGCAAGAGAAGGGTATAGAAGCCACGCTTAAACTTTCTGAATCCCCTAACAGTAAGGTGATCGTTATTGGCAGTGGTGAAACAGGAATGCCAATAATACTGGGGAACCAATAATTTTCTCAATTTGAGAAATAAGGCTTATATTTGCAACGAAAATGAAAACAGCTACACATCATATCCATCATGTACGACTTCGTTCAAACGAGCGTTAATGGATAGTGTTACTATAAATTTAACCCGTTTGATCTTCAAGCGGGTTTTTTTATTTAGACCCTTATGAGGGTCAATAAACAAAAAAAATATGATTCGAATTGCCATTCAAAAATCAGGACGTTTAAACCAAGAATCTCTTGGATTGCTTAAAAGCTGCGGTATTGCTATTGAGAACGGAAAAGACCAACTAAAAGCTTCGGCGCAAAACTTCCCCGTAGAAGTATTCTTTTTGCGCAATGGAGATATCCCTCAGTATTTACGTGACGGGGTGGTAGATTTGGCCATTTTGGGCAGCAATACCCTTGTGGAAAAAGGACAAGATTTAGACATTATAGAAACGCTAGGTTTTTCTAAATGCAGGGTTTCCATTGCTATTCCTAAAGGAGACGATTTTAATGGGGTCAAATCCTTAGAAGGAAAGAAAATCGCTACGTCTTATCCCAATACGGTCAAACAGTTTTTAGCGGAAAATAACATAAATGCCGACTTGCACATCATCAACGGTTCCGTTGAAATTGCTCCGAATATCGGGCTAGCTGATGCCATTTGTGACATTGTTTCTAGCGGAAGCACACTGTTTAAAAACAATTTAAAAGAAGCAGTTAAAATCCTTGATTCTCAAGCGGTTTTGGTACAAGGTCCTAAAGTAACCGATGAACAATTGGAGTGGATCAAAAAAATTCAATTCCGCATCCAAGCAGTTTTACGTGCAAAAAAGTCCAAATACATACTGTTGAACGCGCCCAATGAGAGCATTGATAAAATTGCTTCCATTCTTCCTGTATTAAAAAGTCCTACGGTCTTGCCGTTAGCCCAAGCGGGGTGGAGTTCCATTCACTCTGTCATCAATGCAGGGGACTTTTGGGAGGTAATCGATCAATTAAAAGCGGCGGGAGCAGAAGATATTTTGGTTTGTCCGATTGAAAAAATGGTGCGCTAATGGAACAATTTATATCCCCTAATAAAGAATCTTGGGAAGCCTTATTGGCAAGACCCACAGCTACTTATGATGCTTTAGAACCTTTGGTGTCTGAGGTTTTTGATGCAGTTCGATCTCGAGGAGATGCTGCTGTAAAGCAATACACGCTCAAATTTGATGGTATTGAAACCGATGACTTTAGCATCAGCAAATCGACCATAGAAGCAGCGGTAAAACGCGTATCGCCAGAGTTAAAGGCCGCCATTCAATTGGCCAAAGACAATATCGAACGCTTTCATCAAGCACAAAAAACAGCTCCCGTAAGCGTTACGACCCAAAAGGGAGTAGAATGTTGGCAAGAGAAGCGGCCTATTCAAAAGGTGGGCTTGTATATTCCCGGCGGGTCGGCACCCTTATTTTCAACCATCTTGATGTTAGCCGTTCCTGCACAAATTGCCGGTTGTGAAGAAATCGTCTTGTGTTCACCCCCCGATAAAGAAGGCAATCTCCCCGATGTGGTTTTATACACGGCACAACTGTGCGGGGTGACTAAAATCTTTAAAGTAGGAGGGATCCAAGCCATTGCCGCAATGACCTTTGGGACAGCAAGCATTCCGGCTGTTTACAA
>WTJB01000143.1 GCA_011526335.1 Candidatus Arcticimaribacter sp. | reverse complement strand
GGATTACTCTGTAGAAGGGGCTAAGTCAGAGATCAATCTCGATACTTGTTTAAGCAATACCATAAAGACACTCGCCTTATCCAAAACACATCTTCATATTCCATTTTCAGTATTCAAGCCAACAGGTTTTGGAGACTTTGATCTCTATGAAAAAGTCAGCAATAAAACCCCTTTAAATGAGGAAGAAAAAGCGGCATGGGAGCGCATACGAAAACGCTTTCACGAATGTTGTGCCTACGCTAGCGATGCTGGTGTGCAAATCCTTATTGATGCGGAAGAAAGCTGGATACAACCCGCTGTGAATCTTTTGGTAGAAGAAATGATGGCTACCTACAACAAAGAAAGGGTAGTGGTGTATACTACGGCACAAATGTACTTGAAGGATAAGTTCGCTTATTTACAAGAACTAATTGCAAGAGCAGAAGCCAACGGGTTTTATGTAGGGGTAAAGCTTGTTCGTGGAGCCTATATGGAAAAAGAAGCGGCTCGTGCAGAAGCACGGGGCTATGAAAATCCGATTTGTCCTTCTAAAGAAGCTACTGATGAAAGTTTTAATAACGCATTACGCTTTCTAATTGATCATGTAGCGCATTGTTCTATCTATTGCGGTAGTCACAACGAAGCCAGTACACGATTGTTTATGGATTTGATTCAGGCAAAACAATTGCCTAAAAACCATCCCCATCTTTGGTTTGGACAATTGTATGGGATGAGTGACCACATTACCTTTAATCTTGCTGAAATAGGGTACAACACATCAAAATATTTACCCTTCGGGCCGGTGAAAGATGTGCTGCCTTACCTGATACGAAGAGCGGAAGAAAACACCTCGGTGGCGGGACAAACGCATCGTGAGTTAGCCTTGATTAAAAAAGAGCGGAAAAGAAGAAAACTTACGGATCAATAAGTGTTTGCTTCGTGATCTCGACATAGTCTTTGCAGTTTTCTACTTCCAACACATAATTCTTTTCTGAATAGTAGGTGTTCAATACATATTTTCGGCAGGGAAGTTGTTGTGGGTTACTTTGACTAAAATCTACACTGCTTTGGGCCAAAAAAGAATAAACGCTGGTAGAATCTACGGCGATAGGATGTTTAATGGAGGGGTGTATTTTCCAGCTTTTTTGTTCCATGTCATTTATTACTCTAGCTTCTGGGCCATAATGACACTGGGTTCTTTTTCCGTTAAATAAAAAAGCCAAAAGAACTAAGCCAACAGAAAATCCACCCAAATAAAAACCTAAACGTTTTAAAAAATCCATAATTACTGCATTACTAATTCTCGCGTATGATCATTTATTGGGGAGATCGTTATTTGATGTCTTTTTTCGGGGAGAAGCGCATCAATAATTTCTGGCCATTCGACAAAACAATAGTCTTTGCTGTGTAAATACTCTTCAGCCCCAAAATCGAGGGCTTCTTCTGCGGTATTCAAACGATAACAATCAAAATGATAAACGGTTATCTCATCTTCCTGATACATATTGACCAAAGAAAAGGTGGGGCTAGAAATGGTTTCTTGAATCCCCATTTGCTTACATAAGGATTTGATGAAAGTGGTTTTACCCGCTCCCATTGGTCCTTCAAGGGTAATTACCTTATGTTGCATGGCATTCATCACCGCTTTAGCGACGCTATCGATCTCCGCTAGGCCAAAGGTTTCTTTAAGCATTCTTTTTATCTTTTGGGGGACAAAAATACAAAAGGAATTATCATTTCTTCCATAGAAATACCTCCATGTTGAAAGGTGTTTTCAAAAAGTTTGGCATAGTGATTATATCCCTTCGGATAGACAAAATAATGCCCTTCTTTGGCAAAGATATAACGACTGGTCATGTTTGTTTTTGGGAGTTGTAACGCTTCAGGGTCTTGAACTTCCATTACGTTTTTTACAGGGTATTTTAAGCTTCGCCCTGTTTTATAGCGCAGGTTTAAGCTACTTTCTTTGTCACCAACCACCTCAATAGGATGATCTACATTCAATGTTCCATGATCTGTCGTGATGATGAGTTGAAAATCATTTTCTTGAGCCAGTTTTATCAATTCTAACAAGGGAGAATTTTTAAACCAACTCTGTGTTAGCGACCGATACCCCCGATTGTCTGCTGCCAATTCTTTGATTATTTCCATTTCAGATTTCGCATGCGAAATCATATCCACAAAATTGTAGACGACCGTAAGGAGTTGGTTGTTCTTGTAATTTGGGAATTTTTGTAAAAATTGTTTCGCTGCAGAAAGCGAAGTGATTTTATGAAAACTACTTTTTCCCTGAAATTGAAGTCGTTCTAACTGGGCAGACAACAGTTGCTCTTCGTACATGTTTTTCCCCCCTTCTTCATGATCGTCTTTCCAATATTCCGGGAATTGTCTCTTGATTTCCAAAGGGGTTAAGCCAGCAAAAAAAGAGTTACGCGCGTACTGCGTTGCCGTAGGAAGTACGCTAAAATAAAGGCGTTCTTGCTCCACTACATAATGTGGAGTGATGTGCGGTAAAATCGTTCGCCACTGGTCAAAACGCAAATTATCAATGACCAAAAGCACGGTCTTTTTTTCTTTGATGGGCGCGATAAACTGCTGCTTGAATAGGGTATGGGATAAAAGAGGGGGTTCGGAAGATCCATTCATCCAATCGGGATACTCCTTCTCAATAAATTTCCCGAACAACATATTGGCTTCTTTTAACTGGGTTTGAAAAATTTCAAACATCGCCTTGTCTTTAATGTTTTCA
>WTJB01000295.1:1349-10243 GCA_011526335.1 Candidatus Arcticimaribacter sp. | reverse complement strand
ATGCTTTGGCCCACTCGATAAGCCTATTGTACAGTAGTTTTAACCTTTTCAATTATACCAATGTATTTGCACGTTTGAGTTATACAAACAACATCGATCAAATCCGGGGGCTTACCAATTTTGAAAGTATCATACGCACCAGTACTTTTTTTAATTCCAATTTTGCCGATGAGAACTTCAATGCCTTTGGACGGGTACAACGCACTTTCGGAAAAGTCAGAGCCAGTATCAATGCAGCCTTCAATTACAGTAAAATAAATCAGTTTATTCAGGGGCGTCAATCGCTAAATGAAGGCTTTACACAGACCCTAACGCCGGGAATTCGCACTAATTTTAAAGTAGCTCCGAATGTAAGTTTGCGCTACCGTTACAGCCGGGTAAATAACAATCAAGGAAATAGAGAAACCAAGTTTATTATACAATCGCCCTCTATAGAATTTGATGCCTATATTTGGAATAAGATAACCCTAGTGAGTAACTACAGTTATACCCAGCAAACCATTGGACAGGATACACAATCCTTTCAAAATTGGGAAGCCAATCTGTTGTACAGAAAGAACAAAGATGCGCGATGGGAATTTGAACTAAAAGCCACCAATATTTTAAATATCGATAAGCAAGTTCGCAATAGTGCGAATAATGTATCCGTTTTTAGTGCGCAGACGTTTATACAACCTCGTTTTATAACCCTACGCGGGGTATATAATCTCTAGTAGTGTTGCGAAACATTTTGTGACTCTTTCCACTAGTTAAAATCTTTTTATACATTTATCTCTATACCCGTAGAGGAGTGGGGTAAAGGATTACTCTGTGGTATGGGAAACTAAATTATCTATGAAAACATTTTTACAGACGCTATCTTCCGTAGAGCAATGGGACGTTATTTTGGTTTTGATTATTCTCTTTGGTTTTGGTTTGGCGGAATCCGTTGCAGGGTTCTTATACAATTCAAAACGTAAAAAAGGAGATTGGATACAAGAAATTGTAAGTTTTTTATTTTTATCTCTAGGGATAAAACCTTTAATCGTGGCTGCGGTTTATATAGTGGGTAGTGCCGTGATGCCGCAGGCGAGTTCTCTGTTGTCTGGGTTTTCTTTCCCTGCTGTGTTTTTCTTCTATATTTTGATGGATGATTTTTTGCAGTATTGGTATCACCGGACAGCTCATGAGACCCCTTTTTTATGGAAACTTCATCGTGCCCATCATCAAGCCGAGGAGATGGGGTATTTTGTTTCCTATAGGAATGCCATGTTGTATTATATTTTGATGCCCAACATATGGTGGGTGGGCTTTGTGGTATTTGCCGGAGGCGCCAAAGCCGTTGCGCTGGGCTTAGTAATAAAGCAATTCATCATCATTGGGTCTCATAGTCGTTTGAAATGGGATAAGCCGTTTTACCAGCACCCTTTGCTGACCCCCATCATAAAAGTTTTAGAACGCATCATCATAACCCCTTCTTTTCATCACGCCCATCATGGCACTTCCATCCTAGACAATACGAGTAATCCCAATGGGAATTATGGGAATATGTTTAGCCTATGGGATCAGTTATTTGGTTCCGCTCACTTTAGACAAAGTTATCCGCAAGAATATGGCTTGATGCACAAGACGGAAGATCCTTGGACGGCGGCCTATTTTTATCCTTTTGTCACTTCCCCTGATGCCCAGAGCAGCCTTCATAAAACACATAAGGTACTCGATACGAAAACCAAAGAAGCCCTTTGGGTAGAGCTTACCAAGGGCCAAGATTATTTGTGGTGCGCCTGTGGACATTCTTCTAAACAACCTTTTTGCGACGGTTCGCACCACGGTACTAAGGCTGTTCCCGTAAAATTTACGGCAAAAAGGACCGCAAAAGTAAAATTGTGTAACTGTAAAGCCACCCAAGGAAGTCCTTTTTGTGATGATAGCCATCTGAAGTTGTAAGGCGGAAAAATGACGGAGAATCCTGAAGTATAATCGGTGCTAAAAATCATTTGAGAGAAACTTCGCTTAACTATTGAAAAAGCCATTTCTTTGCTAAAAAATATTCGACTGGCTTGATTTTATTGCAGCACGCAATGAAATGTAAACTTAAAACAGTACGCTATACCATTTCATGAAATCATTACAACTTATTCTTCGTGACCTAAGATTTTTTGCCCCAACTTGGGTGTTTTCATCGATCAACATACTAATAGGAACTTGGATTTTATACATTCCCTACATCAAAACAAAATTTTCTCTTGATGATGCTGAAGTAGGATTTGCATTGTTTTTTACGGCCTGTGGGCTATTGTTTTCTATTCCATTGGTACCCTCGATAAACATGCGTTTGGGAACTGGATATTCTACAAAGTTAGGGGTGCTTATGCTGGCATTGGGTTTTAATTTTCCGCTATTGGCCCCTAGTTATGAATGGCTGTGTGCTGCCTTATTTATGATTGGGGTGTTTTCTGGATTTACCGATGTGTCTATGAATGCCCTAATGTCTATCATTGAGGTGAGGGAAAAAAAGCACTTAATGTCTGCAGCCCATGGGTTTTTCAGTTTGGGTGGATTTTTGGGTGCAGGTGTAGGAAGCCTTATCCTTTTGCAATTTACAGCGCCTAGCCTACATATGTTGTGTATGTCTTTATTTGTTGTTGTCACCAATCTTGTGCTATCAAAACACTATCAAGACATTAAAGAGACGTCCTCAAAAAAATCCTTAGATGAGAAACAAAATTTTTTATCTTCATTACGTCCGGTTCTAGGTTTGGCATTGGTGGCCTTTATTGTTTTGTTAAACGAAGGCGCAGTAGAGCATTGGAGCAATTTATTTTTGAATGAAGTGGTTGGTATCCCGTTAAATCAAGCAGGTTTTGGCTTTGTTTTATTTTCTTTGACCATGACTTTGGGACGTTTTTTAGGCGACGGATTTAGTCAAAAATTAGGTCCCTACAAAACCCTGGCCTATGGCTGTATGGTAGCGCTTATCGGTTATGGTTTTATACTGCTAACCCATCCGCTCATTAGTATTCTCGGTTTTGGATGTTTAGGGCTGGGGCTATCGGTCATTGTTCCAGAAATTTATCGTCTAGCCGGGGAAAACAAAACCCTTTCTACTTCAGTAGCCATATCTACTGTTTCTGGGGTAGGATTTGTGGGGTTTTTGGTAGGCCCCGTCCTTTTAGTCATCATAGCTAAATTTTCAGCATTGTTCTACAGCTATGTTTTTCTTTTTTGTAGCGTTTTTATTTCCTTTGGCATTGTTTTTCTTTTACAAAAAAACACAAAATAAAAATTTAAAATTTAATTTTTAGTGGCATATTGAAATCGGTTTAGGTTCAATGGTTAAAGCTTAAATGCCTTAGTTGTAACAACTTATATAAGTATAATATATTTTATTATTACAATAATTCTTTTTGTGAGGTATTAATTATACAACTAGTGTTTAATTTCATCATTAACATAAGAATTCATGAAAAAATTACTGCACTATTTTATCTGTTTTATTTTACTTCTAGCCTGTACCAAAGACGAACCTGCAAGTGATGATATACCTAACCCGCCAGCACAAGTTCGTTATGATTTAACGGTAACAGCCACTTTAGGGGGGAGTGTGAGTTCATCAGGAGGATCATACGATGAAAACCAAAGCGTTACCCTAACAGCAACCCCCAATGATGGGTATATCTTTTCTGGTTGGACAGGAAGTGTAGCTAGCCAAGACAATCCATTAACCATTATCATGACGGAAGATAAAACGGTTACTGCAAATTTTATACGCAGTGAATATCTCTTGGATATGTCCATTATTGGAGACGGTGCTGTAACTCAAGAAGTAATAAGTACAGCAAAAACTTCGGAGGAATACGAATCCGGAACTACTGTTCGATTGACAGCCGTTCCAAACCAAGATTGGATATTTTATGGATGGGATGGTTTTTCTTTAGAATCTCAGACAGAAGAAACGGTATTGTTGGCCAATAATCCTATTGAGGTAGTGATGGATCAAAGTTATACCGTAACTGCTAGTTTTGTCGAAGCAGTTTCTGAAGAGGAATATCCTACAGCAGTTGTTGGGAAATGGAAAATTAGACGTCCGCGGACAACAAGTAAAAATTCAGAAAAATCATTAAACGATTGTAATGTATCTGAGATAATCTTCAGAACAGACGGGACATTTACCGTAATTACAGCAACAAGTACTATAACAGGTCAGTTTAGTTTTACATCAAGTACCACCGTGAGTCTTGTTCATCAACAAAATGAGTTTGGAACGATTACAAATTTGGTACTGTCTAACGGTTATATACAATTCAGCATACAGTTATCAGATGGTTGTAATCAGGCTGCTGCAGCAGATAGAGATGAAACCTACGATGAGGAAAGTGATCCTACAGATGGAATCCCACCTGTAGTAACACTGATAGGATCACAAACCATTACTCAACTTGTGGGAGAAGAATTTGTGGATCCTGGGGCAACAGCTGTGGATGATGTTGATGGTGATTTAACTTCTTCCATTACCACAACAAATACAATTGATATTACTAGTGTTGGTTCCTATACGATAACTTATGGAGTAGCGGATAGTTCTGGAAATATAGCGACAGCCGAAAGATATGTTTTTATTACAGAGCAAGTAGATACAACATCACCAACCATAACCCTTATTGGATCTTCAACGATCAATCTAACGGTTGGAGATAATTTTGTCGATCCAGGTGCAGAAGCAACGGATAATATAAATGGTGATTTAACGAGCTCTATAACGGTATCAGGTACTGTAGATACTACTGTAGAAGGGTCGTATACGCTTACCTATTCTGTGACGGATACTGCAGGAAATACATCCGCTATAATTAGAACCATAATTGTAAATGCTGCAATTCAATCATCCATCTATTTTGAAGAAGGAACTTGTAAGTGTCCAGAAGCCAGCGTTGGTGATACGGCTGAAATTGACGGTGTTCTTTATACAGTAGTAGACAACACTACTATAGGAGACCAGATTGCAGCAGGTAATGTGAATTTATGCACAACCAAGGTAAATAATATGTTCGGGCTTTTTGAGGACAATACTTCTTTCAATTCAAATATCAGCTTTTGGGATACTTCCAATGTTACCACTATGCAAAATATGTTTAAAAATGCCGAGGTATTTAATCAAGAAATTGGGAATTGGGACACCTCGAATGTTACCCATATGGGTACTATGTTTTGGGAAGCTTATGAGTTTAATCAAGATATTGGCGATTGGGATGTTTCAAGTGTTACAAATATGGGGTGGATGTTTGATGCTGCCCGAAACTTTAATCAAGACATTGGGCGTTGGGATGTTTCTAATGTAGAAATAATGAACAATTTGTTTGCCGGTGCTATTTCTTTTAGTCAAGACATTAGCCAGTGGAATACTAGCAGTGCTACAACCATGGATAATATGTTTTATGCGGCCAGTAGTTTTAATCAAGATATAAGTCAATGGGATACATCTAACGTTACATTGATGTTTCAAATGTTTATGCTCAATTCCGGATTCAATCAAAATATTGGAAACTGGGATACTTCTAGTGTAACCGACATGAATCAAATGTTTCATGCTGCAGCAGTTTTCAATCAAGATATAGGTAATTGGAATGTTTCTAGTGTTACGAATATGGACCAAATGTTTCTCAATGCTTATGCATTTGATCAAAATCTGAGCGAGTGGTGTGTTTCAAACATATTGACAGAGCCGAATGAATTTGCTACAAATGCGGCGATGACGAATGATGACATGCCCGTTTGGGGAACTTGTCCCTCAGCATCCACAGCAATTTATTTTGAAGATGACACCTGTAAATGTCCAGAAGCCAGCGTTGGTGACACGGTCGAAATTGACGGTGTTGTTTATACGGTGGTAGACAATACTACCATAGCAAATCAGATTGCTTCCGGAAATGTAAACCTTTGTACAACTTTGGTAACGGACATGATGCAATTATTTGAAGGTAATGAATCCTTCAATGCTGATATAGGATTTTGGGATACTTCCAATACCACAAGAATGGAAAGGCTTTTTAGCGGAGCTTCTTCCTTCAACCAAGACATTAGCTCCTGGGATGTTTCTAGTGTGACCAATATGGTAAATATGTTTTTGGATGCAAGCAGCTTCAACCAAGATATTGGGGATTGGGATACTTCAAGTGTAAATGCTTTAGACGGAACCTTTAGAGGAGCGAGTGCATTTGATCAAGATATAAATGCGTGGGATACCTCAAACGTTCAATCGCTTCATCAAACCTTTATGTTAGCAAGTTCATTTAATCGTTCTTTAGATCAATGGGATGTTAGCAATGTAACTGATATGAGCAGCACCTTTAATCAGGCGACATCATTTAATCAAGCTATAGGAGGTTGGGATACTAGAAATGTTACCACAATGCAATCAATGTTTTTTGGAGCACGTTCTTTTAATCATGATTTATCAGCGTGGTTGACAGGCAATGTGACCAATATGGATGCTATGTTTAGAAGAGCAGAATCATTTAACAATCTTGTAGGAAGTTGGGATACCTCTAGTGTAACAACTTTTCAAGATATGTTTGCCGAGGCTATAGCTTTTGATCAAGATATAAGTAATTGGAATACCGCTAACGTAAATGATATCAGCGGGATGTTTTGGAAAACCCCTTTCAATCAGCCCATTGGGGGGTGGAATACCGCCAATGTAACCGATATGATGGGAATGTTTAGACAGACCCCGAACTTTAATCAAGATATTGGAAGTTGGGATACCTCAAGGGTTACGGATATGAGTTATATGTTTGACAACAGCTCATCATTTAACCAGGACATAGGGGGGTGGGATGTTTCTAATGTTGTTAATATGGACGGAATGTTCTCCACGCAAATAGTTTCTGGATTTTCTTCAGCTTTTAACCAAGACTTGTCTGGCTGGTGTGTAAGTAATATAACATCAGAACCCAGTAGTTTTGTAACAGATGATTCTGCACTAGAACAAGAAAACATGCCCGTTTGGGGAACTTGTCCCTCAGCTTCCACAGCCATTTATTTTGAAGATGGCACCTGTAAATGTCCTGAAGCAAGCGTAGGTGATACAGCAACCATTGATGGTGTTGTTTACACCGTAGTTGACAACGCTTCCCTAGCAAGCCAAATTGCTATAGGGAATATATATCTGTGTACAACGCTTGTAACAGATATGGGTGAGCTTTTCTCGGGAAATCAAAATTTTAATTCCAACATAAACTTTTGGGATGTATCTAATGTGGTGAACGCACGATCGATGTTTAGTGGGGCTAGCTCATTCAATTCTCCCCTTGATAATTGGGATGTTTCAAACATAAGGGTAATGGATGATCTTTTTTCTGGCGCTAGTTCTTTTAATCAAGATATAAGTGGATGGAATACGTCAAGCTTGGTTGAACTCAGTAGAACATTTATGGAAGCTACAGCCTTTAATCAAGATATTGGGAATTGGGATGTTAGCAATGTAGACGGGATGGTAAATACCTTTAATGGGGCCTCTTCATTTAATCAGGATATATCAAGCTGGAGATTCCCAAGCAACATGACGGATCTACGCGGTGTTTTTCGAAATGCAACTTCATTTAATCAAGATATAAGTGATTGGGATGTTTCTAATATAACCATGATGGACCAGCTGTTTATGGGGGCTACATCATTTAATCAAGATATAAGTAGTTGGGATACATCATCCGTTACAAATATGGATGATATGTTTAATGGCTGTAGTTTGTTTAACCAAGACATTAGCATTTGGTGCGTGACTAACATTACTACTGAACCTCAAGATTTTGCAACAAATTCTAGTTTATCAGAGCAAAACAAACCTGTATGGGGTACTTGTCCAGCAGAATCAACGGCCATTTATTTTGAAGATGACACCTGTAAATGTCCACAAGCTAATGTGGGCGATTATGCCATAATTGATGGCGTAAAATATACAGTTGTTGACAATACGACGATTCAAAATGAAATCGCAAGTGGAAATGTGAATTTATGTACGACTAAGGTTACTGACATGAGTGGCTCAATCGCGGCTGGGCAATCCTATGAATTGAATGTAAATTTTTTCAATAACAATTCATTTAACAGTGATATAAGCTTTTGGGATACGTCAAATGTAACCACTATGGATGCCATGTTTTCTAATTGTACCGTTTTTAATCAAGATATAGGAAATTGGGATACTCGTTCAGTAAATCGAATGAATTCTATGTTTTCGAACGCGACATCATTTAATTCTAATATTGGCTCATGGAACACATCAAATGTGACTGAAATGGGAAGTATGTTTATCAACGCTATCGCATTTAATCAAAATATTGGAAATTGGGATACTTCTCAAACCGTAAACATGTCAATGATGTTTGAGGATGCTAGAGTATTTAATCAAGATATTGGAAATTGGAATACTTCTAGTGTTACTAACCTGGGTTATATGTTCATGGATGCAATAGCTTTTAATCAGGATATTGGCAGTTGGGATGTAAGCAGTGTGACTGAAATAAATAGTATGTTTTTAGGGGCGAGTGCTTTTAACCAAGACATCAGCAGCTGGAATACTTCAAGTGTTACCAACATGAATGCAGTTTTTTATGGTGCAACAAGTTTTAATCAACCCATTGGAAGTTGGGATACCTCAAACGTATCATTGATGCATTTGATGTTTGAAAATGCAACGTCTTTTAATCAAGATTTAAATAGCTGGGATACTTCTAATGTGACCCATATGTCGAGCATGTTTTCTGGGGCAACTTCGTTCAACGGAAACATTACTTCCTGGGATACCTCTAGTGTGAGAACATTGTATAGAATGTTTGCCAACGCTACAGCATTCAATCAAGACATAGGCGGATGGAATGTTTCAGCCGTTGTGGATGGAGACGCTGATTTTCAAC
>WTJB01000295.1:0-1339 GCA_011526335.1 Candidatus Arcticimaribacter sp. | reverse complement strand
GTTCAATAATGCATCCAGTTTTAATCAAGATTTAACTTCGTGGTGTGTAAGCACATTCACTTCTGAACCAAATGAGTTTTCGGCAGGTTCAGCGCTTACGACGCAAAACAAACCAGTGTGGGGTTCATGTCCATCATCTAATTGATAATTCTAGAAATCATGAAAACGAAGTTTTTTTCGCTTGTTTTTTTCTTTACTCAATATGTTCTTTTAGGGCAAGTTTCTCAGATCGGTACTTCAACCCTTTCGGATGACAATTTAAGGATAAACATTTCGTTTGAAAATGCAGTATACCCCAATAGCAGTTGTAATTCAAACACACTTTTTTCTGTAGATGATTTTACACTTCAATTGTCTGGGGGGAATGCACAATTATCGTCTTCTACACCCTTAAGCATTGCACGTCTTGGCAATTTTGATTTTTCTACGATGTGGTCTGGAGGTGAGCCAAACAACGCAGGGGGGAGAGAGAATTTTGTTCAAATTACCGGAGGTACTCGGCTCAATGATTTAAGTGATCAAAATAGATTGGCCGTCATCGAGGTGGTTTCAAGGACAATGATAACGATTCCAAACTATACTTATCTCGGAAGCTACCCCGCCTCCGCAACTTGGGCGCATACGTACTATATTTCTAATGATCGTAAGTTATGGGTGGATCATAGAGCAGACGCATTAGCCTTAGGTCAATCTTTAAATTTACCCATAGATTTGGCCATTTTCAATGACCAAGATGAGTTAAATTATCTTTTCAATAACTTTCCTCAGGTAGATAGAGAATGGATAGGTTTATATCAAGATTTAGGGGCTTATGATTACACTGAACCTGATGGTGGATGGTATTGGGTAGACGGAACGCCTATCAATAACTTTTCAACTGACGCATACGCCTATCAAATTACATTTGGGATCACAGGTACACCAAACGGAAATGAAGTGATAACCATCAATCCTGTAAATAACCAGGTGTTTAATTGTGCAGGGCAAGCCATGTCAAATCAATACGATGGACGAAATCAAGTCAGGTTAAACGATCGTTTTCCTCCGCAGCTTCTTCGTACATCCATTAACCCAAATAATTCCAAAATTATATTAGAATTTGATGATCAGGTTTATAGATCAACTACTCAAGATCCTTTATTGGCAACAGATTTTGAGTTGGCCCTTTCCACGGCTCCAGGACAAAACATTAGTTTAACCCAAAATACTCCGCTAGCTATTGATTACATAAGTCCAAGTATAGTCGCCTTGGACTTTGGTTTAAATAAAGTAACCCCAATCATTGGAAGTGAAACGCTTACCGTTTACAACCTCTTGCACAACTCGATCTGTAACTTAT
>WTJB01000107.1 GCA_011526335.1 Candidatus Arcticimaribacter sp. | reverse complement strand
AAATTACACCGAAACTATCGTATTCGTTAAATACCTTTTTCCGAAATCGTAATACTGACCAAGGAACTTATCGTAGTTCTTTACATTCTGCCGGTGATGAAGGGAATAATGGTGTAGGTATTTTGATCGATACGCAATACAAACAAAAACTGATCGAGCATATTGTTAACTACAACATTCTTGACAATGAAATTCATAAACTCGATTTCACAGGGGTACATGCTTTCGATGAACAAAACTTCAAATACAATCAGTTAGACATATCTAATTTTGAAAATGATGCCCTCGGGTACAACGGTTTAGCGTCTGATTTGTTGAGTAACAATAGAGATGTTTGGAGAAGACGTGTATTGTCTTTCATGGGTCGTTTTCGGTACTCGTATAAAGATAAATACCTGCTAGAAATGACTACACGTGCCGATGGGGCCTCCGTGTTTTCTGAGGACAATAAGTGGGGATATTTCCCTGCTATTTCAGCAGCATATAAGGCAGAAGAAGACCTCAATATTGACTACATAAATCAATTAAAATTTCGACTTAGCTACGGATCAACTGGAAATCAAGGGATTAATCCTTTAGAGTCACTGGGTGTAGCAAACTACAATCCCTACATTTTTGGAAATACTGTGGTGAGTGGTTCTTCTGCTTCCTCTCGTTTAAGAAATCCCGGGTTGCAATGGGAAACGACCACGACATTAAATGCTGGGTTGGATTTTGGCTTATTTAACAACACGCTTCGAGGAACTTTCGAATTCTACAAAGCCAATACAACAGACCTGTTACTCGATCGCCAACTTGCATCTTCTACAGGATATTCCGTAACACGATTTAATGTTGGAGAACTTCAAAATACTGGACTTGAAGCAACAATTAACAATACTATAATCAACAAGAATGATCTTTCGGTAGACGTGGGTATCGTATGGTCGACCAACCAAAACAAAATTGTTGCCCTTACTGGTGAAACACAGGTTGATCCAGTTTCAGGAGAGACTTATTTTATTGACATCACAGATACCAGTGGAAGAAGACTTTCAATAGGTGAATCTATCAATAGCTTGTGGCAGCCCGAATATGCTGGAATCTATCAGACTGCCGATTTCTTGGATGGAAGTCCAGTAACCCCTGAGGTGGGTGCAAGACCAGGACATATTCGTGTTATCGATCAAAATGGGGATGGTCTTATTGATATCAATGATAATGTTTTTGTCAATGCTGACCCTGATTGGTATGGTTCTGTAAATACGACTATACGCTACAAAAACGTGGATTTATTCATGGATTGGTATTTCTTACAGGGAGCAACGAGAATTAACTCCCTATTAGCAAATGGAGAGTTTTGGAAAGCTTCAATAAATGGCCCAAAAGTCCCTTACTATACCAATGATAATCCTTCAACTGAATGGCCTATGGCCAATGCGAATGCTGCTTGGTTGAGACACCTGAATTCATTTGCAGCACAAGATGCGTCCTATGTTCGACTGCGTACTTTGACTATTGGATATAATTTTGGGGAACGAATCAACAACTTCCTGAAGTTGAAGTCAGGTAGAGTGTACTTTACAGGAACAAATCTTTTCACATTTACAGATTTCTTGTCCTACTCACCAGAACAAGATTTAAATGCAGGCATTTTCCCAGAAACGTTAAATATGACACTAGGATTAAAATTAACGTTATAAACCCAAAGACATGAAAAAAATAAATATACTACTCCTATCATCACTTGTTTTTCTTTTTAGTTCTTGTTACCAAGAAGACTTTTTGAAAGACGAACTATTATCCAACAACTCTGTTGACTTTTTATACTCCAGTCAAGATGGAATAGCCAATGCAGTTGTGGGTTTATATTCACTCAATAGAGAACCCTACCAACGAGACTGGTTTAATGGAGCAATCCCATTAATCTTACAAGCGAAAAGTGATATTGCCGCGAGTATCGATGGTGAAATTTCTTTGTTTGGAAACTGCTTCTGGGGATGTGGTCTCGGAGGTGATTATGGAACTGAAGCAGCCTTCGGATACTTCTGGGGGCACAACTATAAAATCATAGATATAACCAACTCAATCATCCAAGGAGGGGACGCTTTAATCAACGAGGGAGAATCTAGTCCGGGGCTACTTAAAAGTGTTGCTGAAGCCAGAGCTTTTAGAGCACACTCATATTTCACTCTATATAGACTTTTCAAAAACATCTATATTAAAACTGACCCGACTACTCCTGAAACCGCCTTTGATCGACCGTCGGATAAGTCAAGTAAAGAAGATATTTTTGAATTGATCCGCGAGGATTTAAATTTTGCGAGTCAAAATCTTAGCTATACTGATCCGCAATTCGGCCGATGGACAAAAGGAGCGGTGGATCATGTTCGAGCAAAAGTAGAAATGTGGGATGAAAATTATGCAGAAGCTGCTCAGATAGTCGATGATATCGTAAATAACGGGCCTTATGCTTTGGTCAATGTTGAAGATGTTTTTGAAGGAGAGCTAAACCATAGCGAAACACTTTTTGCCATAAATTTTGAAAAGAACGCGATTGGAGGTGGTGCATGGCATCAGTTGAATTGGCAGACTGTATCCCACTATTCTGCAGTTCCTGGGCTAAAACAATCGGTAGAAAATGGCGGGGATGGATTTGGATTTATTTCCCTGAATCCATATGCAGTCAACTTATTAAATGAAAGTCCAAACGACCGTAGACGAGATTCGTACTACATTTTTGAGTACTTATATAA
>WTJB01000019.1 GCA_011526335.1 Candidatus Arcticimaribacter sp. | reverse complement strand
CAACAATCGTCTCTTTCTTCTTGATGCCTACGCTTTAATTTTTAGGGGCTATTATGCCTTTATTAAAAATCCACGTATAAACTCCAAAGGGGTAGATACCTCGGCGATTTTCGGTTTTATGAATTCCCTTTTGGATGTGATCAAAAGAGAACGCCCAGATCATTTGGCGGTTTGTTTTGATAAAGGAGGGTCTGTGTCTCGGACAGAAATATTTGAAGCCTATAAAGCGAATAGAGATGAAACTCCTGAAGCCATAAAAATTGCGGTTCCCTTTATTCAAGAAATTTTAACCCATATGCACATTCCTGTAGTGGAAAAAGAAGGATATGAAGCCGATGACATTATTGGTACCCTAGCCAAACAAGCTGAAAAAGAAGGTTTTCAGACCTATATGGTCACGCCTGATAAAGACTTTGCCCAATTGGTTTCTGAAAATATCTTTATGTACCGCCCTGCACGTATGGGCAACGGGATTGAAATATGGGGTATTCCAGAGGTGCAAGCCAAATTTGAAGTAGAACGTCCAGAACAAGTCATTGACTACCTTGGAATGATGGGCGATGCGGTAGATAACATTCCCGGCCTCCCAGGGGTAGGAGACAAAACGGCAAAAAAATTCCTGAAAGAATACGGAAGTATGGAGGCATTATTGGCCAATACCGACCAGCTTAAAGGAAAAATGAAAGAAAAAATCGAAGCCAATAAAGAATTGGGCTTGCTCTCAAAAGAACTGGCGAAAATTCTTTTGGACGTGCCGGTACAATTTGAGGCGGAAGCCTTTGCCCTATCTACTCCCGATTTCGAAAATGTATCCAAAGTTTTTGATGTTTTAGAATTTAGGAGGATGAAAGACAACCTCCAAAAAACTTTTGGGGAAACCCCAGAACCAGCCACCACCACTACGCCGAGTCCTTCCAAAGACGCTAGCAGAGATTTAGGTGGACAAATGGATCTCTTTTCAGCCGGAGCAGGAACCCAGACCGATAGCACTCCTTCCGACAAGAAAAATCTTAGCAATACCCCTCATCACTATCAATTTGTTTCGGGGGAGGTCGCTACAGGGATCCTCTTGGAAAAATTACTACAGCAATCCTCGGTTTGTTTCGATACAGAAACCACCAGCCTAAATGCATTACAAGCCGAACTGGTTGGGATCGCTTTTAGCTGGGAAAAGGGAACCGGATATTACCTTTCTATTTCAGCAGATAAAGAAGAAGCCAAAAAACAGTTGGCGCAACTTCAGCCCTTTTTTACCCATCCCACGATAGAAAAAATTGGACATAACCTTAAATACGATTTAAAAGTACTTTCCAATTACGCCATCTCGGTAGAAGGACCGATTTACGACACCCTTATTGCCCATTACCTCATCAACCCTGACCGCCGTCATGGAATGGATGTTTTGGCCAACAACTACCTGAATTACACCCCACAACCCATTACAGATTTGATCGGAAAAAAAGGGAAAAATCAGGGATCTATGCGTGATGTTCCTTTAGAAAAGCAAACGGAATATGCCGTAGAAGATGCTGACATTACCCTGCAGTTAAAGCACTATTTTGATCAAGAACTTGCCGCAGCAGAAAATGGAAAGCTTTTTCAAGAGGTAGAACTCCCATTGGTACAAGTGTTGACGACTATGGAACAGGAGGGGATACGTCTGGATGTCGATTTTTTAAAAAGCTTTGAAAAAGAACTGGCTTCGGATAGTGACCGTTTGGAAAAAGAAATCTTTGCCCAAGCGGGAGAGGAATTTAACTTGGCCTCCCCAAAACAGTTGGGGCCAATCTTATTTGAAAAACTAAAACTGGTAGACAAGCCTAAAAAAACCAAAACAGGACAATACTCTACGGCAGAAGATGTATTGAGTTATTTAGCAAAAGACCATAAAATTGTCGCCGACATACTGGAATGGCGTTCAGTAAATAAACTGCAAAGCACCTATGTAAAAGCATTACCCGAAGAGATTCATCCAAACACGGGAAGAATACACACGGTATACAACCAAGCAGTTGCTGCCACTGGCCGGTTAAGTTCCAACAACCCCAACCTGCAGAACATTCCTATCCGTACCGAAAGAGGACAGCGGGTAAGAAAAGCCTTTATTCCAAGAGATGAAAACCATGTCTTATTAGCGGCCGATTATTCTCAAATTGAACTGCGCATCATTGCGGCCCTAAGCAAAGACCCCGCTATGGTAGAGGCCTTTCAAAAAGGAGAAGACATTCATGCCTCTACAGCAGCCAAAGTTTTTGGGGTTCCCCTAGCGGACGTAACTCGCGAACAACGCTCCAACGCCAAAACCGTCAATTTCGGTATTGTCTATGGGGTATCCGCCTTTGGGTTGAGCCAACAAACCAACCTTAACCGAACAGAAGCAAAAGAGTTGATTGATGCCTACTATGCTACCTATCCAAAATTAAGGGCCTATATGAGCGAACAGGTAGAGTTTGCTCGAGAAAATGGTTATGTGGAGACGGTTTTGGGGAGACGTCGCTACCTAAAAGATATCTTATCGCAAAATGCTGTCGTTCGTGGGGCAGCGGAACGCAATGCGGTAAATGCTCCCATTCAAGGAAGTGCCGCAGATATCATTAAGATGGCCATGATCAACATTCACAACCGATTAAAAAACGAATCTTGGAAGAGCAAAATGCTGCTGCAAGTGCATGATGAATTGGTCTTTGATGTCCCTCGGGAAGAAATCGAGACGATTACAGCCATGGTAAAAACAGAAATGGAA
>WTJB01000192.1 GCA_011526335.1 Candidatus Arcticimaribacter sp. | reverse complement strand
CGCTTGTAGAATTCTTCTAAAAACGCTTCGGCCAAGGCACCTCCTAATTCAGGATCAGAACCCGTACCAAATTCATCAATCAAAAAGAGGGTCTTATCGTTACACTTACGAAGAAAATACTTCATGTTTTTTAATCGATAAGAGTAGGTACTTAAATGATTTTCAATGGATTGGTTATCTCCTATATCCGTAATGATTTGACTAAAAAAGCTCACCCGAGAACGTTCGTGTACCGGGATAAGCATCCCACTTTGAAGCATAAGTTGGAGCAAACCTACGGTTTTTAAGGTGATGCTTTTTCCTCCGGCATTTGGCCCGGAAATGACAATGATACGTTGATCGGTTTTTAGCTTTATGTCTTGGGGGTAGGTAGCTTTATTTTCTGCTTTATGGTTTAAATACAATAGGGGATGATACGCGTTGATTAGCTCAATTTCCCGATCCTTTGAAATTTTAGGAAGAAGCGCATTGATGGATTGGGCGTAAGTTGCTCGAGCATAGATGCTATCTATGGCCGTTAAATAGGCTTGATACGCCAATAACAACGGACGAAAAGGCTGAAAATATGCAGTAAGCTCTCTAAGGATTTTTTGGATTTCTTCCGTTTCTTCAAATAAAAGGTTATTTAACTCTCTAGAGTATTGGAGGGTGGTTTCAGGCTCAATATAAACGATACTTCCCGTTTTTGAACTTCCCATGATGGCGCCCTTTACTTTGCGCCTATACATCGCTTTTACCGCCAAAACCCTTTTGTTTTCTACCACGGTTTCTCGAATATCATCCAGGTAGTCAGCGCTGGTAAAGGTGCTCAGCGCTCGTTGAAAACTTTGCCCGATTTTTGAACGTATACTATTGATTTGTTTTCGAATACGGTACAATTCTTCGGAAGCGTTGTTGTGTATTTCTCCAAACCGATCGATGACGCCATCAATTCTTTCTTTCGGTTCTTTGGTTATTTCTATCTCCTCGCCCAATGCTTTTAAGCAAGGGTAGTAGTCTTTAAACTTTTTGAAAAATTTCAGGAGAATATTTACCGTTTCATTGGCGGAAGCGATACGTCGAAAACCTTCGATTTCCAATACACTGTTGTCGATTTTCAGCATACTGATGTCTGTACTCATGTCATCAAAACCGTGATTGGGAATACGGTTGTCATTGTCAAAAGAAGCGAGGTATTCAGAAACTTGGGTAAGGGCTTCAATGATTTCTTCCTCTTGGTCTGAGGGTTGAATTTGTTCAATAGCGGCCTTCCCCATAGGCGTAATACAATGTGTGCTTACTTGGGTCAGTACCGTATTAAATTCTAAGTCTAGAAGCGACTTTTCAGGAATTTTCAAGGATAAATTTTTCTTACATTAGCCTTACAAAAGTACACAATTTCATGCGGGTTCAAATACATTCTTCTTGGGAAAAGCAATTGTCTTCTACCTTTTCACTGCCTTATTTTAAAGCGCTTACGTCTTTTGTGAGGGAGGAATACCAAAACCACCGTTGTTATCCTCCTGGATCTTTACTTTTTGAGGCTTTTAACGCCTGTCCATTTGATCGTCTTAAAGTGGTTATTTTGGGGCAAGATCCCTATCATGGGCCTGGGCAAGCACACGGCTTGGCTTTTTCGGTAGGCGAGGGGGTAGCGCATCCGCCTTCTCTGGTCAATATTTTTAAGGAAATAGAACAAGACCTTGGCATCCCTTACCCTAAAAGTGGTTCATTAAGCCGTTGGGCAGCGCAAGGGGTATTTTTGTTAAATGCTACCTTAAGTGTTCGTGCGCATCAAGCGGGAAGTCACCAAAAACAAGGATGGGAAACTTTTACCGATCAAGTTATTCAAACCATATCGCATCAAAAAGAAGGTGTCGTCTTTCTATTGTGGGGTGGTTTTGCCAAAAAAAAAGCAAAGCTCATCGATGCTTCTAAGCATCTGGTATTGACGAGCGGTCATCCGTCTCCCTTAAGTGCCAATAGGGGGTATTGGTTTGGGAACAAACATTTTAGTCAAACCAATGCCTATTTAAAATCAACATCAGGGGAAACCATTCAGTGGTAACGGTGACATTTCACCAAGGCAATCGACGCCAATCCTCCCGCTCCAGCGATGGCGGCAAGTCCGAGATCGCCCTTATTCTTTAAGCCATAAAAAAGGCGAGTCATTAAAATACTTCCGGAAGCCCCTATAGGATGCCCCATAGCCAGTGCCCCTCCATACGGATTTACAATCGCTTTGGGTGCTTTACTGAGGTGGACACACAACAAGGCCTGAACAGCAAACGCTTCCATAAGTTCAAATTGTGCTATGGATTTCCAGCTGAGTTTGTGTTTTTTAAAAAGCTCCGCTATGGCTTTAACGGGCAATAAAGGAAATTCTTTTGGATCTCCTGCCAGGGTAAAGCTGTCGATAAGTTCAAGATAATGCGCTTGGGGATGATGCTGTAAAAAATCTTCGGAAACGAGGGTAGTAAATGCAGCTGCATCGGCATTGGGAGAAGTATTGCAGGGGTGCAATGGACCAAATTTTCCCTTTGATTTTTGGAACATTTCTCCGTCTAGTTTTCGTGCAAAAGCATCATGTTCCGTAGGAGAAGAAAAAGAATAAATCTCTTGCGCGAGTTGATTTCTGTTGTTTAGGGTTTTGCGGTGGCTTTCTTTTGCCCAATCGTATTCTTGTTGATCGCTTATGCCATAGCTTGTTTTAAGTTCCATCACCCGATGGCCAATGGGCAACTTTGGATCATCCCCAACATAAAAAGG
>WTJB01000211.1 GCA_011526335.1 Candidatus Arcticimaribacter sp. | reverse complement strand
GGCTAAGGGGGATTTTGTACTGCTATACGCATGTGCCCAGTCGTTTAGATATAGCTTGTCTAAGGGTTTTTGACCCGTGTTTTGAAATTTTATTTTCTGAGTGATATCAAAAGAATCAGTGGCTTCATCCCATTGTGCATCTAGCGTATAATGCGGGATATCTTGCCCCTGCAGCTGCACTAAACAGAGCAGGCAGAGGGCGAAAATTTGCTTTATGTAGGATTTAGAAATTGGGCTGAAATCCATTTTTTTGATGAAATTCTTCTATGATTTCGGTTACCGCTTCTGGGGTATCCACCAAATGAAAAAGGTCTAGGTCTTCAGGGCTTATTGTTTTTTCTTCTAATAAAGTGTTTTTGATCCACTCCATCATCCCTTTCCAAAACTGACTGTTGACCAAGATAATGGGGATGGTTTTGATTTTATGGGTCTGTATAAGTGTCAAAGCTTCAAAGAGTTCATCAAGGGTCCCCAATCCTCCCGGCATGACCACAAAGGCTTGGGCGTATTTTACAAACATCACTTTACGGACAAAGAAATACTCGAAATTCAAGCATTTATCGGGGTCTATATAAGGATTTGCTTTTTGCTCAAAGGGCAAATTGATATTCAATCCTACAGAAACGCCTTTGGCTATATGGGCGCCTTTGTTGGCCGCTTCCATTATACCGCCTCCGCCACCAGAAATAATTCCGTATCCAGAATTTACAATGGCCTCAGCTACTTTTGTAGCCAAAAGATAGTCCGGATGATCTTGCGGGGTTCTTGCTGAGCCAAATAGGGAAACACAGGGTCCTATGGCTGACATTTTTTCGTAGCCATTTACAAACTCGCCCATGACTTTAAAGATAGCCCAGGCGTCGTTGGCTTTTACGGCATTCCAGTTTTTTAAGGGTTTAGACATAGGATAATTCTTTTGCTAAATATCGTGCAGTATGACTTTTCTTATGATCAATGATGTCTTCCGGTTTTCCTTCAGCGATGATTTGACCGCCATTTTTTCCTCCTTCATACCCGACATCTATAATATAATCTACCTGCTTTATGACATCCATATTGTGTTCAATAATCAGTACGGTGTTTCCTTTATCGGTTAAATGGTTTAGTACTTCTAACAAGACGCGAATATCTTCAAAATGCAATCCTGTAGTTGGTTCATCCAAAATGAATAAAGTGTTACCGGTATCGCGTTTAGACAATTCTGTGGCAAGTTTTATACGTTGCGCTTCTCCACCCGAGAGAGTAGTAGAAGATTGTCCCAAGGCGATATAACCCAAACCTACATCTTGTAATGTCTTTAATTTACGATAAATCTTTGGAATGGGTTCAAAGAATTGACACGCTTGGTTTATTGTCATCTCCAAAACATCCGATATGGACTTCCCTTTAAATCGAATTTCTAAGGTTTCGCGATTAAATCGTTTCCCTTGACAATCTTCACAGGCGACATGAACATCCGGGAGGAAGTTCATTTCAATAACTTTCATTCCTCCTCCCATACAGGTTTCACAGCGTCCTCCCTTGACATTAAAGCTAAATCGCCCCGGCTTGTATCCACGGATTTGTGCCTCTGGGGTTTGGGTAAATAGCGTTCGGATCTCACTAAACACTCCTGTATAGGTTGCTGGATTGGATCGCGGGGTTCTCCCGATGGGGCTTTGATTAATGTCAACGACCTTATCCAGGTGTTCTAAACCTGTGATTTTTTTGTACGGAAGCGGTTTTTTTACCCCGTTATAATAATGTGCATTGAGGATGGGGTAGAGGGTTTCATTGATCAGGGTAGATTTACCACTTCCCGAAACCCCGGTTACACCGATCATGCAGCCCAGTGGAAGCCGAAGATTTACTTTTTTAAGGTTATTCCCCGTACACTCTTTCAATTCTAAAAACTTCCCGTTACCCGGACGGCGTTGCGTTGGGACTTCAATTTTTTTCTGTCCCGTAAGGTATTGGGCGGTAATGGAGTTGTGGGCTATGATTTCTTTTGGATTGCCTTTTGAAATGATTTCTCCACCATTTTTTCCGGCATGCGGTCCGATGTCGATCACATAATCGGCACGTTCAATCATGTCTTTGTCGTGTTCGACCACGATTACAGAGTTTCCGATGTCTCGCAAAGCAATCAGGGATTCAATCAGGCGATCATTATCGCGTTGATGCAATCCTATACTGGGTTCGTCCAAGATATAGAGCACACCCACCAGTTGAGACCCGATCTGTGTGGCTAAGCGTATACGTTGTGCTTCCCCTCCCGATAGGGATTTTGATGTCCTGTTGAGGGATAAATAGTCTAAGCCTACATTGAGTAGAAAAACCAAACGCGCTTTAATCTCCTTGATTACTTCTTCGGCAATTTTCAATTCATTTGCAGCGAGTTTTTCGGGTAATGTTTCCATCCATTGGTGTAGATCCCCAAGGTCCATATCGACCACGTCGGCGATGCTTTTTTCATCAATCCTAAAAAACTGTGCTTCTTTTTTTAATCGACTTCCTTTGCAATCGCTACACTTCTGCTCATCCATATATTCGGCAGCCCAGCGCTTGATGTTCATAGAATCAGCCAGCTCGTACTGGTTGGCGATAAAGTTTTCTATGCCCTCATAATCGATTTTATAGTTTCTAGTGATGCCTAGTGTCTTTGAGGCAACCGAGAAGCTTTCGTTCCCGCCTTTAAGGATGATCTCCATCGCTGCTTTAGGGATAGATTTGATGGGGTCTGACAAGCTAAAATTGTAGCGTTGTGCAATGGTTTCCATCTGTTTGAA
>WTJB01000054.1 GCA_011526335.1 Candidatus Arcticimaribacter sp. | reverse complement strand
GAAATCCATCCAGAAAACATAGAAAATGAATCGGTACTTGTATTGGAAGATGGACACTGTTTTCGGAATCAGGTATTGTCAATGTGCAGCATTAAAGACTCCCAAAAAAAGAAAGCCTTTCAGCTAAAAAGTGGAAGCTTTGAAACCCTTATCAACTTGTCTAACCAGGGCATGGGCATGACGTTGGTGCCTTATTTAAATGCACAAAATCTAAATGAGGAAAATAAAGAAAACTTAAAATACTTTACGAGTCCACCCCCCGCCAGAGAAATTAGTCTAGTCTACCCAAAAAGTCAACTCAAACTGCAAATTATTGGGGCTTTAAACAAAAGCATCACCAGTATCATTCGCGGACTGATCGCTTTTGAAGATGTTAAAATTGTAGCCCCTTAAACAAAAACCCTTCCTACATTTCGTTACGACACCATTGACGCAGATCTTGTGCGTCTTCTACGGGCAATGCCTTTAAGGCTTTTCGGTACTCTTTTTTGAATAAATAAGGATGAAAACTCACTTTTTTTAATACGAGTTTGTGGTATTGAATAAGTTTCATTTGGTTTTGTTTAACGTATCTAAAGTAGATATTCTATGCTTTCAAAAGTGTTTGCGAAATGTTAAAATTAGTACTATGTATTGCATAATACTATTTTTTGTATATATATTTGCAAAGTATAATACCCCTGATAATACTTGTATGTATGAATATTGAAAACACAAAAGCACAAATGCGAAAGGGAATTTTGGAGTTATGCATTTTATCAACAATTGCAAAAAAACCAAAATATTCCTCTGAAATACTCAGCGGACTAAAAGCATCCAAACTACTTGTAGTGGAAGGTACGCTATACCCCTTATTGACGCGTTTAAAAAACGCCGATCTTTTGGAGTACCGATGGGAAGAATCAACTTCTGGCCCACCGCGGAAATATTTTACCATTACCCAAAAAGGAAAGGACTTTTTAAAAGAACTTCATCACTCCTGGCAATCTTTATCAGATGCTGTTAATACCCTAATTAAAAAATAATACCATGAATAAAACTGTAAATATCCACCTTGCCCAAACACTCTTTTCACTGGATGAGAAGGCCTACGCTATCTTAAAAGAATATTTGGATCAATTGGAACGCCTCTTTCAAAAAACCGAAGGAGGAAAAGACATTCTTGAGGACATTGAAATCAGAATCGCTGAACTCTTTTCTGAGATCAAAAAAGATCCTTTGTATGTAATTTCTGTAGAAGAGGTCAATCAGGTCATCGAAACCTTAGGTGCACCCGAAGATCTAGCGCAGGAGGAAGAAAATGAAAATGAACACACCCAACATCTGGGTGCAAAAAAACTTTTTAGAGATCCTGATGATCGATTTATAGGCGGGGTTGCCGGAGGGTTAAGTCACTATATTGGCCTTGACAGTGTTTGGATTCGATTGATTTTAATTTTGCTCGTACTCTCTTCTGTAGGGGGCGTTATTTTTGTTTACATCCTCTTATGGGTGCTGGTGCCTGAAGCAAAAACTACAGCAGACAAGCTCAAAATGAAAGGTCAACCTGTAAATGTGTCTAACATTAAGAACAAGATCAAAGAAGAGCTCAACCAAGTCAGCGAAAAAGTAAAAGAAGTGGACTATAACTCTTTGGGAGATCAATTAAAAAAAAAATCAAAAGGACTTTCGGATTTAGTACTTAAGCTTATCGAAGGTGCGGGAAGAATAATCGCTTTGCTACTAGGGGTATTTCTTGTTTTTATCTCTGTTATTGCCATGCTAGGCGTATTTTTTAGCGCCATTATAGGAAGTGTTTTCAGCACTACCCTCCCAAATGAACTTATCCAATTGGGCACCTTTATAGACATTCCCTACTTTATCATCGGGTTGTTTATTTTTATTCTTGTGGGTTTGCCCTTTGTTGGTTTATTTACGCTAGGATTGCGCCTACTATCGTCGCGGGGTCCTATCATGGGGCGCTCTACCAAAATCACATTATTTGCCATTTGGTTGGCCTCTGTATTCCTTCTTATGTTACTAGGAGCTTTAGAAACAAAATCTTTTGCCGTAGCGGCACATCATACCCAAACGGAAGCTTGGGCGTTTAAGAAAGGAGATACCCTTAAAGTTTATAAAAACTTTGATCCATCCTACTCAGAAGCCGTTTTCCTCTTTGACTCCTTTACATTAGTGGAAGATGAGATGGGCAATAAAATGCAATTGAACGATGACGTTCGTATCGAATTTGAAAGTCACACAATGGATTCTATACGCCTAAAACGAAAAATGAAAGCCAAAGGGTGGAACCAAAATAAAGCGCTTGAAAATGCAAAATCAATGGAGTATGACTACGATTATTACAACAAACAAATGGTCGTAAACGACTACTGGCTTTCGCCGGTAAAAAGTAAAAATAGACCAGATAATGTCCGACTTACCCTCACTATTCCTGAACAAAGCTACATACAACTTGATGAAGATTTGGCGGAACTCATCTCGTCAAAAGTCAAAAACGATCAAGATTATTACCGCAGGAAGATCGCAGGACATTTATGGAAAATGAAAAATGGAGAGCTCATTTGTCAGGATTGTTCCTCAAATAAAAGCAGCAAACTCTACATAGACGACAATCATTTTGAACTCAACATAAACGATGATGAAAACTCCATACGTGTAAACATCAATGAAAAAGGTTTAGATGCAGAGCACGAAGACTAACATTATATTGTTATATTTGCGCATCCAAAAAATTCGGGGTGTAGCGTAGCCCGGTCATCGCGCCTGCTTTGGGAGCAGGAGGTC